>NZ_JBFRDW010000017.1:0-21486 GCF_052113985.1 Pseudoduganella sp. RAF53_2
GGAATCGGCGGCGAGTTTTTTCAGGATGTCGTAGAGTTCCTTGGCCGAGTAGTTGTCGAAGTGCAGGTGGTTGTTGAAGCGCGATTCCAGACCAGGGTTGGATTTGATGAAGCGTGACATTTCGTCCGGGTAGCCGGCGACAATCACGCACAGGTCGCCGCGCTTGTCCTCCATGGCCTTCAGCAGGGTGTCGACGGCTTCTTTGCCGTAGTCGTTGCCTTGGCCGAGCAGGCTGTAGGCCTCGTCGATGAACAGGATTCCGCCCAGGGCTTSCGTGACGCGCTCCAGCGTCTTGATGGCGGTTTGGCCGACGTAGGGTGCGACCAGTCCGGCGCGGTCGGTCTCAACGATCCGGGGCAGACGTGTCACCCCGATGCGGTGGTAGATCTCGCCAATGATGCGGGCGACGGTTGTTTTGCCGGTGCCGGGGCCGCCGGTGAAAACAAGGTGGTTGGAGATGCTGGCGTTCGTCAACCCCATCCTGGCGCGTGCTTGCTGGATCAGGCAGAACTGGGTGAGTTCGATGACTTGCTGCTTCACGTTGCGCAGGCCGATTTGCGCTTCGAGCTGCGCCAGGACAGGGGCGAGATTTTCAGGCAGATTGACTTGCGGCGGAGGCGTTGCTTCGGCTTTCGGAGCAGGCGCCAAGGCAGTCGGCGCTGCTGCGCTGCGTTGCTTTGGAAAGCGCTCCCAGGCTCTGGTCGAAGCGTTGTAGAACTTTTCCTGCATCTGTCCGGTATCGATCACGTGAGCGTGTGTCGACTGGCAGTAGAGGCGGCCACAGGACGCGCAGGGGAAAGTCGCTTTCTTACTCAACGGCCATACGTTGAAATGGTGGCAGTGCTCGCAGACATGCTCCACTGTGGTTTTCGCAGTCATCGTCATCATTCCGTTGAAAGCGTACGGCGGCTTCTATGGCGCGATCTGCTGATACTAGAGGAATTTTTCGGCCGAAATATCGCCAATTGTCACGAGGCCGCTTCAGGTGGTTCGGCTACACTTGAGCCGGGGAGGATCGGGCGATGAGACGATGGTTCTTTGTTGTAGCCATGGCGCTGATATGCGGCCAGACGTGGGCGCAGCAGCAGCCCTTTTTGTGCCGGACGCAGGAGTCCGGTCTCGGCCAGCCGCTGGTCGATAATCAGGACGGCATCGGCCATCCCGTACTGGATGCGGAGGGCAGGCCAGTCGGCTACAGCCGCAATTGCGCCATCGCGACGCAAGTCCGCTACTTCTACTACAACGGCACGACCTTCAAGCCTTATGATCAGGCAGCTGCGCCGCCGGACCTGAAAACGACGGTCTGGAACGGCGCCGCCGTGCCCTTTGTGGTGCGGGTGGAAGTCGGCACGATCAACCGCTTCCTGTACACGATCGCGATGCTGGAGCCGGCCGCGTGGAATCACAAGCTGGTGTACTGGCTGCGCGGCGGTGTGGGCATCGGACACCAGCAGGGCACGGCCATGTGGTTCAACGAGAGCCTGGGCAGCGCCGAGCGCCGCATGATGCCGCGTTTGCTGGGGCAGGGTTATGCGGTGGTCACGTCGTCCGGCAATGAGACGGGTGTCCACTACAACATGCGCCTGGCCGAAGAAACGGCTGCGCTGACCAAGCAGCACTTCATCGACCAATACGGCAAGCCGATATACACGGTGGGCATTGGCGGTTCGGGCGGCGCCGTGCAGCAGTATATGTTCGCGCAAAATCATCCGGGCTTGCTGGATGCGGGCATTCCGATCCAGTCCTATCCCGACATGATCACGCAAACGATTCCCGTCGCGGACTGTCCGCTGCTGGGCCAATACTTCCGCGACGAGGTCGCGCGCGATCCGTCGTCGCCATGGACGCAGTGGAGCAGGCAAGCCTGGATCGAAGGCACGAATGCCAGCGACACCGCACGCAATCCCATCACTGGCGCCAGCGGTTCGACTGAATGCATCAACGGCTGGCGCATGGCGATCCTGAACGTGCTGAATCCCACCTACAAAGACCCGCGCTTCGACAAGGCCGCCCAGGCCTACGGTTATCCCGATGGCGTTTTCGCCAAGGTGAAGTGGACGCACTGGAATGACCTGGCGGACATCTACGGCACCGACAGCGCAGGCTTCGCGCCTATCTCCATCGATAACGTCGGCGTTCAATACGGCCTGTCGGCACTGAACGATGGTCGCATCGGCGCCGGCGAATTTTTGCGCATCAATGCCTGCGTGGGTGGCTGGAAGGAGCAGCCGGAATTCGTCACCTGGGCTGGCAATGATGACCCATTCGACTCGCGCAATATGCGGCGCAGCGCGTCCTGCCGTGAGCCGTCAGGCACGCCGGCGCAGCGGCGGCAGGGTAGTGTGGATGCGATGCGCAAGGCTTATACGTCCGGCCAGGTGTTCACGGGACGTAAACTGAGCATCCCGATGATCGATCTGCGGCCGTATCTGGAGCCGGAGCTGAATATGCATAATGCGCGGCAGTCGTTCTCGGTGCGGGCGCGTTTGCAGGCTGGCGCACCGGCCGAGGCTTCACGGCAGGTGATCTGGTTCACGGCAGGCGAGGCGGGGTTGGCCGATGCGGTGATGCAGGCGCTGTCGGTGCTCGATGTCTACCAGACGAGTGGCGCGGCTCCGCAGGGATTTGCGGATAAGTGCTTTGACGCGAATGGTGCGGTGATCGCGGCGGGGCCATCGGTGTGGGACGGCATTCTGGACGCCAAACCGCAAGGCGCCTGCACGCGGGCTTTCCCGATCTACAGCAGTCCGCGCATGGTGGCAGGCGATTCGATCAGGGGCGACATCTTCAAATGCGCGCTGAAGCCAGTAACCGCCGCGCTGGGCGACGGCACCTACAAGGCTGATTTCACGCCGACGCAACGCGCCTGGCTGGCGCGCATCTTCCCGCAAGGCGTGTGCGATTACAGCAAGGGCGACGTGGGCCGCCCTGCCAATTAAGGCTTACTTGCCGTACGGGTCAATGGTCTTGATGCGGCCATCGGCGTCGTAATGCAGCTCGGTCACTTTCACCGAACGCAGGTGGGTGATGCCTTTCGACAGGCTGCTGTCGTGGTAGTACAGGTAGGAGCGGCCTTCGAATTCGACGATCGAGTGGTGGGTGGTCCAGCCGATCACCGGCGTCATGATCTGGCCCTGGTAGGTGAAGGGGCCATATGGGTTGTCGCCAACCGCGTAGCACAGCAGGTGAGTGTCGCCGGTCGAATAGGAGAAATAGTATTTGCCATTGTGCTTGTGCAGCCACGGCGCCTCGAAGTAGCGGCGGTCATGGTCGCCGGCCAGCAGCGGCTTGCCTTCTTCGTCCAGAACGACGACGGCGCGCGGCGCCTCGGAAAAGTTCTTCATGTCCGCGTTCAGACGCGCCACGCGTGCGGTCAGCGCCGGCTGGTCGTCCGCTGGTTCCTCATTGTTGGCAGCGTAGACGTTGTCACGGTACTTTTGCAGCTGGCCGCCCCAGATGCCGCCGAAGTACATGTAGTAGGCGCCGTCGTTGTCCTCAAAGACCGCAGGATCGATCGAATAGCTGCCTTCGATTGCCGTCGGCTCTGGCTTGAAAGGGCCGGCCGGCTTATCGCCAACCGCCACGCCGATCTGGAAGATGCCGTCAGCGCGCTTGGCAGGGAAGTACAGGTAGTATTTGCCGTCCTTGTGGGCGGCGTCCGGTGCCCACATCTGGCGCTCGGCCCATGGCACGTCTTTCACATGCAGGGCGACGCCGTGATCGGTGGCGGCGCCGTCCGGGCTATCCATCGACAGGATATGGTAGTCCTCCATGCCGAAATGATCGCCGTTGTCGTTGAACGGAATGCCTGCTTCGATATCGTGCGACGGGTAGATATACAGCTTTCCTTCAAACACGTGGGCCGACGGGTCGGCGGTGTAGATGTGACTTACCAGTGGCTGCGAGATGGCGCGCGTCAAGGCCAGTTCTTCGGCCGGAGTCAGTTGTTCGGACATTGCGTACCTTTTAGTTCGTTGCGGCGCGGCGCGCCAGCAGATCGAGTTCGATCCGGCGCTCGGTGGCCTTGTTGATTTCGTACCAGCACAGCAGGGCCACGCCCAGCAGGAATGGAATCGACGCGTAGACGCTGATCGACAGGCGGATACCATTGGCCACCGATTCCGGTTGCACCGCTTGCGCGCCGTCATAGCCATAGCCGGACAGCAGTCCCGCGACCAGC
Source organism: Pseudoduganella sp. RAF53_2 (assembly GCF_052113985.1). Classification (NCBI taxonomy): domain Bacteria; kingdom Pseudomonadati; phylum Pseudomonadota; class Betaproteobacteria; order Burkholderiales; family Oxalobacteraceae; genus Pseudoduganella; species Pseudoduganella sp. RAF53_2. The sequence goes on from NZ_JBFRDW010000017.1 coordinate 4,181, forward strand.
GCGCTGCCGATGCTCAGGCCAGCCTTGAGGCCGAAGATCATCGCCGAGAACATCAGGGCGGTGGCGCGGCGGTTGTTCTTCCATTCGGAGTAGTCGGCCACGTCGGCGATCATCGCCCACAGCAGCGGGATGGTGATGCCGTAGAAGAAGCCGTGCATGATCTGCGAGGCGAACACCAGGCCGATCGAGGCAGGGCCGTAGAAAAAGAAGGCCAGCATGAACAGCGTGGACACCAGCAGCGCCGCGCCGAACACGTCGCGTTTGCCGAAGCGGTCCGCCAGCGGCTTGGAGAAACCGATACCGATGATCATGCAGACAATGCCGCCGCCGTTGAACAGGCTGAAGGCCGAGGTGGCAGGGTCTTCCGGCCACTGGAAGYGGGTCAGCCCGATGCTGATCAGCGCATTGTTCAGGTGATCGATGAAGCTGACGAAGCCGATGTCTTTCAGGAAGGCGGTCAGCGCATCCTGGCTCAGGTAGTTCTTGAAGTAATAGATGTACAGGCCGCCCTTCAGAGCCAGCGTAATAAAGACCAGGATGGTCAGCAGCAGCATCACCACCCAGGGCTTGTTGCCGATCAGGTCAGTGATGTCCTGGCGGATGCTGGAACGCTGGGCCGCCGTCGGCACGATACGTTCACGGGTGGTGACGAAGGCGATCAGGAAGAAGATGGTGCCTGCGACAGCGAAAATGATCATCGTGTTGCGGAAGCCCGCCACCTTGTCGCCGCCGCCGAGGATCAGCACCAGCGGCAGCAGCAGCACCTGGATGATCAGTTGCGCGATCATCACCGCCACAAAGCGGTAGGACGACAGGCTGTTGCGCTCTTCCATGCTGCCGGTCAGTACGCCRCTCAAGGCGGAGTAGGGCAGGTTGTTGGCCGAATAGACCAGCATCAGCATAATATAGGTCAGCGTGGCGTAGATGATCTTGCCGTTGTCGCCCAGGTTAGGCGTGCTGAAAGCGAGGATGGCGATCAGGCCGAAGGGCACTGCAGTCCACAGCAGCCATGGGCGGAATTTGCCCCAGCGGGTGACGGTGCGGTCGGCCAGCAAGCCCATCAGCGGATTGAAGCAGGCGCCGGTCAGACCGCCGATGAAGATAATGGTGGCGGCGGCATTGGCCGGGATCTTGTAGACGTCCGTGTAGAAGAAGGCAATAAACGTCAACAGTGTCTGGAAGATCAGGTTGGCAGCCAGGTCGCCCAGGCTATAGCCGATCTTTTCCACGACAGAGAGCTTCTCCGTCGCGCTCTGGTTGGCAGGGGTCATTGTGTCTCTCATTTTAAAGCCGGTCTCCACGGCTGTTTTCATGGTATTAACATGACTTAAACGCTAAATGAATAGCGCTATCATTTCATTGTCACTGTTCCAGACGGGGGCGTCAAGCGACATAATGGACGTATTCGAAAAAAGGGCTTTGCAGAAGTTCCCTGCATGTATATAATTCGGCCTCCTTTCCCTGATAGCTCAGTCGGTAGAGCGACGGACTGTTAATCCGCAGGTCCCTGGTTCGAGTCCAGGTCGGGGAGCCAGAATTAGAAAAGCCCAGCCTTCCGAGGTTGGGCTTTTTGCTTTGTAGCGGAGTTTTGAGATGGCAAAAAAGAAAGATGAACTCGATCCGGAAACACTGGAGCTGATCCAGTGGTGCATCGAGGTGGAAGGCTACCTGGTCAAAGGCGGCGCCACGGTGGAGCAGGCGCAGGAGCATATCGAGGAACAGGTGGAATGGTTCACGGATATGTTCTACGAGGGCCTGACACCGGAAGAAGCGGCCAAGGAAGCCCTGGCCTGATTCTTTAAAGCGCGCATTCGGCGGCGATGCGGATGGTGCGCTCGCTGCTGCTCGCGATACCGCGCCAGTAGTTGCTGCTGCCGTCGTCGTAGCGCTGCGCGCTGCGTGCGTCCGGCGCAAGCACGTTATTGGCTGCGAATTTCAGGGTGACGCCCGGCTTCAGTTGCCAGCTGGCGCGCAAGTCCAGGCGGCGTTCGATGCCGCGCTCGGACCATTGCGTCGCCGACGTGCGCGCGATGCCGCCTGTTTTTATATTCCAGTTGAATCCCGCAGTCGTGGCGGCGCTCAGGCGGTAATCCAGTCCGGCGTTGACGACCAGCGGCGTTTGTTCCCCGAGCCGGTTGTCCGGTCCCGGCACCGAGTCTACCCGCGACCAGTTGCGCGATACAGTCAATCGCGCCGTCGCGCCGCTTGCGCCAAACGACAGGCGCCCATCCATTTCAATGCCATTGGTCACCGCGCGGCCGCTGTTGCGCGGCGTGTTGACCCATTCTCCGCGGTCCTGGAATAACCAGGGCAGGATCACATCGCTGATGCGGCGCTGGTAGGCCGAAACGCTGACCATGCTGTCGCCTTTGAAATAGCTTTCGTACGCCAGATCCGCGCCCCACGCCAGTTCCGGACGCAAGTCGGGATTGCCCTGGTAATGCGGATTGGTCGGGCCGTTATCGTTATTCACCGTGTAGCGGCGCGGCACCAGGTCGCGCGTGGCGGGGGCCTTGTAGCTGCGCGCCAGCGCAAGCCGGAATTGATCGCGCTTTCCGGGCAGCCGCCATAACAAATGAGCGACGGGACTCCAGACGCTGGAATGGTTGGCGACAGCGTCGATGTCGCGGCCCGTGGTGCGCGTGCGCAGGCCCTCCCAGCGCAAGCCAATATAAACGTCCAGCTGCGGGAGCGGCGACCACTCATCCTGCGCGTACATGGCCAGGCGCGAGACGCGGGCGACGTAGCGCTGATCAAGTACGCCGAGGGGAATGCCCGTGGCGTCGGCGTCTTCCTGGCGCCGCCATTCGGAGCGGCGGGCCAGCGTGCCATCCCAACCCACGGACATGGCGTGTCCGCTATCGCCGCCGATGCGCAGTTTACCGCTGCTGCTGGCGCCATCGTCGATGGCGTTCGAGAGCACGTGGCGCTGCCACAGTTCCTCGTCTGCGGCACTGCTGCCGATAAAGCGGTAGTCGCTGTTGCGGCGGCTGTGGGCCAGTCCGGCTTTCCATTCGAAGCGCCCATTTTCGCCAAGGCGCTGGCCGCCTTCGACGTCGCTGCGCGCGGTGACGGTGTGGGCGCTGGATGCGAAGCCGTTGTGCGGGTAGTCGCTGGATGCGCCGGCCAGGATAGTTTCCTGGGCTTTGTCGTGATTGTCGCTGTTCGCAATATCCAGCAGGCTTTGCCAGGATAGCGTGGCGCCATCCTTCCATTTCCAGTTCAGGCGCGGCGTGAGGCCGAGCCGGTCGATGGTGCCGCCTTCAGCATCGCTGGTGACACGGCTGGCATCAGGATTGATTTCCGTGGTCGTGTTGCTGGTGCTGCGGTGCGAGCGCGTCGCGCGGGCGGCCAGCGTGCCGGACATGATGTCGCCGGGGCGGGAGAGATCCAGCGCCGCTTCCGGCGACCAGCCTGCCGATCCGTGCGTGCCGGCCAGGGTGGCCAGCKTTTGCGCACGCGCGGCCGACTTGCGCAGGACGATGTTGATGCTCCCTGCAATGCCCTGCGTGCTGCTGTCCGCGCTGGCGCTGCGCAGGATTTCGACGCGCTCGATCAGCTCCGGCGCCAGGCTGTCCGGAGAAAAGCCCGGTGGCGCCGGATCGCCGTTGATCAGGAATTGCGTGCGTCCGCCACCCAGTCCGCGCAGCTGGACTTTGCTGCCGTTGATCACGATGCCCGGCTGGCGGCGCAGCGCATCGGCCACGCTGGCATCACCGTAGCGCGTCAGCTCGTCGCGTGAGACCACGATGCGGCCCGCCATATCCTGTCTGCGCAGTTGGAGGCCGCTGTCGGCCTTGATTTCCACGCGGGCGATGTCTTCTTCCGCATTCGCCGCAAGGGCGGTCGTGAGCAGGGGAACAATCAGCAGGGCTGGGCGCATTGCACATGACAATAAGTGAGGACGGAGCGCATTGTCGTGCAAGCGCGATGCCTTGCCAATATGGAGAGTGACGAAAGCCGCCGCGATAGGGATGAACGCGGATTTTGGACTGCTATACTGCGCCGCGATGAGAACCTCGACTCCCATTCCCGCCTGGTTGCGCGCCTTGCTGATCAACTTTGCGCTATGGACTGCATTGTGCGCGGTCGCGGGCATGACCACGCTGGGCGATGCCGCGCACGATGGCGACACCCGCAGCTACTGGCGCATGACGGCGGGCTGGTGGTGCGGCTATGTGGCGATGATGGTGCAGAGCTTTGCACTCTATATGATTTATCGCCGCCATCCCGGCTGGTTGTCGACTCCGCGCCGGATCGCAGCCGGGTATGCGGCGTTCATGGTGCTGTGCTGGCCGAGCGCGATGCTGGGACTCGCGTTCCGGCGCTGCTTCAAATTCGACCTGGCGCCGACGCTGGCCAATGCCTGGCATTACTGGACCACGATGGACAAGTTCGAGTGGTTCGTGGTCTTTGTTCTGCTGACGATGGCGTTCGGTGCGGTGGCGGCGATTCTGCTGTGGCGCCAGCGGCAGCAGCATGCGTCCGAGTTGGCGCAGGCGCGCTTGTCGCTGGAGCGCCAGCGGCTGGCCGCGCTGCGCGGGCAGCTGGAGCCGCACTTCATGTTCAACACGCTGAGCGCGATCAGCGCCATGGTACGCATGGACGATAAACCGCTGGCGCTGGATGGCCTTTCCCGCCTGGGCGATCTGCTGCAATACGCTTTGTCGAGCAGCGAGCGCGATTGGGTGGATATGGAACAGGAGCTGCGGTTCGTTCAGGACTATCTGGATTTACAGCGGCTGCGCTTTGGGCCGCGCCTGCAAGTGCGCGTGGAAGGCGCAGGCATACTGGATGATGGCATCGAGTGTCCGCCCATGCTGCTGCAGCCACTGGTCGAAAACGCGCTGCGCCACGATCTCGAAAGCCATGATGAGGCCAGCGATATTGCGATTGGTTTTGCGCGCGAGGGCAGCACGCTGCGGGTGACGGTCAGCAATCCGATTCGGCCGCATACTGCGCCGTCGGCAGGGCTGGGCATTGGCTTGCGCGGCATCAGGGCGCGTTTGCAACTCGCTTATGGTGGGGCGGCGTCACTGGACACTGCGCAGGTGGCTGGCCGCTTCGAAGCAGTGTTACGCGTTCCAGTGGAGGCGGACGAATGAGCGCGCCGCTGAAGGTGCTGATTGTCGACGATGAGGCGCATGCGCGCACCAATCTGAGACTGGCGCTGGCGGCGTTGCCGGGTTGGGTGGTGGTGGGAGAGTGCGCAAGTGCCATGCTGGCGCGCACGCGGCTGGCAGAGGGCGGCGTGGATGTGCTGCTGCTGGACGTGCAAATGCCGGTGGAGTCCGGATTGGAGCTGGCGCGCGAGTTGAGCCGGCAGGAGACGCCGCCGCTGGTCATCTTCGTGACCGCGCATCGCGGCCACGCCCTGGAAGCCTTCGACGCGCATGCGCTGGACTATATCGTGAAGCCGGTCGACGAGCGGCGGTTGCAGCGGGCGCTCGAACGCGCCAGCGCACTGCTCGGGCAGCGCGCAGCCTATACCCAGGCCTTGCGGCACTTTACCGATCCCGCGCCGGGCTATTGGCGCGAGCTGACGGTGCGCTCAGTGGGACGAATTGAACGGGTCAACCTGGACGACGTGTTGTGGATCGATACGGCGGGCAATTACGTGGAGCTGCATCTGGCAGAGCGTTCCCTGCTTCATCGCAGTACGCTGACGGAGCTGGAGCGCTATCTCGATCCGTCCCACTTCCTGCGCATTCACCGGCGCATGCTGGTGCGGCGCAGCCAGATGGCCGCGCTACGTCTGACGCCGGATGGCATGACCTTAACCTTGAAATGCGGGCAGAACCTGCCAGTCAGCGAGCGCTATGCAATGGCAGCGAAAGCAGCGCTGAAGAGTTAGCGAAAAAAGGGCCGCGTCGAATAACGCGGCCCTTGTCATTTGGCCCGCCACCGGGGCGGCGGGCAAGCACTCGCTTAGAACACGTAACGTGCGGTCGCGGTGAAGTAACGGCCCTTGTTGTCGTGCAGACCTTCCAGGTAACCTGGCAGCGGCGTCGCCGAGGTGTTCACACCCTGGCTCGGAGCGTATGGTGCAGCCTTGTCGAACAGGTTCTTGATGTTCAGGCTCAGCGTCACGTTCTTGAAGCCGGTGTAGGTGTAGCCCAGGCCGGCCGTGGTCCAGCTCTTGATCGCGCAATCCGGGAAGTATTCCTCGTACAGCGGCGTGGTGGTGTCGCGATTCTGTTCTGCATCGGTCGGCTTGCGAGTGCCGTAGTGGCAGAACGGCTGCGCGTAAGTCACGTCGCCGTTATAGCCACGCATCAGCGAGATCGGACCAACATAGTTCACCGAGGCGTTCACAGCGTGGTCGCCGAAGCTCCAGCTGGACGACAGGTTGAACTTGAAGCGTGGGATGCGAGTGTTGTTGGACAGGTTCCAGTCCCACAGGCCCGGATCGTGACCCACCGTATTGTGCTCGATGTCGCCAGGGTTCTGAGCGATCTTGTAGGAGATCACGTAGGTTGCCGACAGCTTGGTGCTCAGGGCACCGTAAGCACCCAGGCTGTTGCGCATGGAGCCGTCGAAGTCAATACCGCTGGTTTCAGTCGCGCCCTGGTTCAGCCAGGGCTCGCGCACCATCAGCAGCGGTCCGGTGCCTGGAATCGGCTTGCCATTTACGTCGGTGACGAAGTTGACCGGGTTGGTGTCGCGCACCACGTTGCCCGGATTCTTGTCTTCGTTCTTCAGCGCGTCGAAGGCCGAACCCAGGATCACTTCGCCTTCTTTGCGGATGCGGTACCAGTCGATCGTCATGCCGATGTTGGAGGCTGGCGCCAGCACGAAGCCGAAGCTGTAGCTGCGGGACTTCTCAGGCTTCAGATCCGGATTGGCGCCGCCGGTGCCGGCTGCGGACTTATTGCAGTCCTGTTCCGTTGCACCCGGACGTGGTGTTTCTTCGTCGGTGTTGCAGCGCTTCGGATCGTACAGATTTTGCAGGAAGAACTGAGCGCCACCCGGCGTGGTCTGATTCAGTGCCGGAGCACGGAAGCCGCGGCTGTAGGACGCACGAACCGAGAACGATTCAACCGGGGTCCACTTCGCGCCCAGCTGTGGGACGAAGTTGGTTTCCAGACCATCGTATTTGTCGATGCGGCCCGCCGCGGACAGCTCGACGCTCTTCAGCACCGGAGCGCGGAATTCAGCGAAGGCCGACTTCACATTGCGACGGCCGTGCAGGACGGTATTGGCCAGGCCGAGAATATTTCCGGTGGCAACCAGGTCGTCCGGCGTGAGGTCGATTTTCTCCTGACGGAATTCGCCGCCCAGTGCCACGCCCATCGCGCCGCCTGGCAGTTGGCCGAACTCGCGATTGGCTTTGAAGTCCAGCTGGGTGATGGAGGCCTTGTTATCGGAAGTGACGTCGCGTCCCAGCGTCGGATCGGCCGCCAGCTGCGCCAGCGTGGTGCCGGTGTTCAGCTTGCGCAGGGTTGGCAGATAAAGCTGGCCGTAAGAGGTGTCCTTGCGGTGCGCTTCGTTCCACAGCAAGGCGCTGTCGATATCCCAGCCGCCCAGGCTGCCGCGTACGCCGACCAGGGCGCGCAGATTGTCGTTGACGTTCCTGTTACCGCCGCGCAGGTTCTCAAAGCGGTAGCCGACGGAGGCGCGCGCATTCGGGAATGGGTTGTCCGGATGGCCGATCGGCAGGATGACCTGGAATGGATCGCCCACGCCATCAGCGGTGAAGTTGGTGGTCTGGCTCTGGGCCAGTGTGCGCGGAGCGCCGGTGTAATCGCGCTCGGTGCGGTTATAGGACAGCTCGGAGTAAGCCTGGAAGTCGCCGCCCAGTTTCAGTTCCCCGTGCGACAGGAAGTTGTAATCCTTGCCTGCCGATTGCGCCTCGGTGGTCGACGGCAGATCGTAGTTACAGAACTTGCGGTCGATGAAAACGGACGATGCGGACAGGCCCATGGTGCGGCTGCCTACCAGCTGGCGCGACGGATCGCAGTTCAGCGAGATCACCAGCCGCTGGTCGCGCGTGGCCTGGGTTACGCCGAAGTTCTTCGAGCCCGGTGCGCTCTCGCGATAGAACACTGGCGAGGCAGAGACGGTGCTGCCGTAAGGCGTGGCGAAGCGGCCGTTCAGGGTCTTGTACAGATCCCATTCCACGTCCTTGGCATCGATACGCGCTGTGCGGTCGCGTTTTTGTACATCCAGAGTGGCGAAGACGGTGTAGCCGTCGGTATCCAGATCGCCTTTGCCGGCCAACAAGCTGAAGCCCTTGCGGCGGAATTCGTTGTCGTCGTTGCCGCTGTAACGAGCCGAGACTTCCACGCCTTTGTAGCTGGTTTTGGTGATGAAGTTGATCACGCCGGCGATGGCGTCGGAACCGTAAATGGCCGATGCGCCTTCCTTCAGCACTTCCACGCGCTCGATGGCGGAGACCGGAATGCTGTTCAGGTCATACATCGTGGAGTTGCCGTTGTTCGGATCGGCGTAAGCGCCCGGCGTCATGCGGCGGCCGTTCAACAGGATCAGGGTGGAGGTCGAGGTCAGGCCGCGCAGGGAGGCGGTAGACGCGCCGCGAGCGAAGCCGCCATCGGAAGAATCGAAATTACCGTCACTGCCCATGGCAGGGATGAACTTCAGCAGATCCTGGACGGAGGTGGCACCGGTGTCCTTGATGTCTTGCGCGGTGATTACCTGTACCACGCTGGTGGTTTCCTTGGCGGTGCGCTTCAGGTTGGAACCGGTAACGTAGACGGTGGTGGTGGGTTGGTTGGCTGCCTGTTGGGCAAGTGCCAGGTCGGCTGCACCGAACGCCAGGGTAATGGCGAGGGCAGCGGTTTTCAAAGTCGGCTGCTTGATCAAATCTCACTCCATGCGATTTTTACTTGAACATTTCTCTCTTTGCCTTCTTCGAGGCAAATGTAACTATCGCATGACAATTCTTACATTTAGAAACAACTATTAAGGTTTCATTAATTGTTTTCGTAGAAACGTTGTTTTTTTGCGTTCACAAACGGTAAACGAAACTTGGTCTACTTAGTTACTTTCGTTTGATGTCGTTTGCGAAATTGCAATGGATCGCGCGTATTCGGCGGGGGATTGCCCGATCAGCGCGCGAAAGTCGCGGACGAAGTGGGCCTGGTCGAAATAGCCTAATTGCAGGGCCAGATCGGCCCAGTTGATGACGGCGCCGGATTGCACCTGGGCAATGGCTTCATGCAGGCGGTAGCGCTTGATGGTCCATTTGGGACCGATGCCCACGTATTTCTGGAACAGGCGCTGGAGGGTGCGCTTGTCCAGTCCGGCCAGCGTTTCGACTTGCTCGACGGAGGTCAGCGTGAGGTCGCTGGCGATGGCGGCCACGATGTTATTGATTCGCGCGACGTTCGGGTCCGGCGCGGGCAGGGCGGCCAGCAGCATGGCTTCCGCAGCGGCGGGCATGTCGTCCACTTGAGCGCATCGGATGAGGTCAGCGGCGGAGGCGAAGACCTGGCTGGCGGCGATGCTGTCGTTGGCCAGCGCGGCCACGGGCGAGCGCAGGAAGGGCTGGAAACCGGCCGGTTTGAATTTGATGCCGAAGGCGAAGTCGTAGCCCTCCAGCCTGCGGTCGAAACGGTCCGTATGCACGCCGTAGATGCGCGCATCGCCGCGCTCAACGACCAGATGCACGTTCGGATGCGGCAGCGTGGCTTGCTGCTGGGCTGGCAGTCCGCGCAAATCCCATTGCACGAACCAGAAGTGTTCGATGTGATCGGCCAGCGCGGCCGGTGGCATTAGGCGTTCGTGGCGGAACTCGCCTTGCGCGAAGTGCGGGCGCAGCACGCCGCGGGCCTTGCCGGGAACATTAGTCATTGTCGCGTTTTTCCAATCATTGCCGGTGTGGCAGCCGTAAAGTGCAGATTCTATCGAATGAAGGAGGAGAGCAATGATGGTTGGAACTTTGGCGCTTGCGCTGGCGATGTCCCACGCGGCGGGCCAGTTCGAAGTGAAGATGACGCCGCAGACACCGTCGCCGGGCATCGAGCAGGCCGGCCTGGGACGTATGACGCTGGATAAGCAGTATCAAGGCGACCTGGTGGCGCATGGACTGGGCGAGATGCTGTCCGTGCGCGCCGAGACGGCGGGATCGGCGGGCTATGTGGCAATGGAGCGCGTGGACGGCAGCCTGCATGGCCGCAAAGGCAGCTTCGTGCTGCAGCATAGCGGGACGATGAATCGCGGCACCCCGTCATTGGTGCTGACGGTGGTGCCGGATTCGGGTAGCGGCGAGCTGACTGGTTTGTCCGGCTCGATGACGATTGAGATCAAGGGCGGACAGCACTTCTACAAGATGGACTACCAGCTGCCATAAGGCTTACTTCACCTGGTAGACCATGGCCGCGCCGCCTACCGCCACGCCCTGGCTATCAAGCTGGGAAACGTTGATCACGAACTGTTCACCCGATTGCGCGCCGTCCGGAATCGTGGTCTGCATGGACATCGGATACATGATGCCCGCGTCCTTTTCCATGGTGATCTGCACGATCGGCTGTTTCAGTTCCACATAGCGTTTGCCGTTGCGCAGGACTACGTCTCCGCCTTGCACGCTCACGTTGCCCAGCGTGTGCTTCGGAATGCAATCGAAACGCGAGCCCTTGTTCAGCGTGAGGATGCCGCAGCAGCAGCCGAAGCGTGTCTTGACCTTGGTGTCCTGCAGGAAGATCAGGCTGTTCTCGCACATGGTTTCGTCCATTTCCTGGTCCGGCCCTGGCGTCGGTGCGGCCTGGTTGGCGAAGTCAACGGCAGGGAAGGCGGCGCCGTCTTCGTCGAGCGACAACGTGAGCGGCATCGCAACCGGCAGGCGGCTGCGGTCGATCACGATGGACACTTTGCGTTCCAGGTTATAGCGGCTGGCCACCACGAAAGGGAAGGCGACGCTGGCATTGCCGATGACATCGATCACCGACAGATTGCGCTGCGCCAGATTATTCAGGCGCGGCGTGATCGGATTCGCGGACAGCGGCACGGTGGAGAAGGCGTAATCGTTGTCCGAATTGACCACGGCCAGCAGGCAGGGATGCCATGGATGATTGGCTTCCCAGCCGTACAGCGTGTCCGTCTGCGCCGACTCGATTCGGAACTTGGCCATCACCGTGCCGCCCGCCGGAACATTGGCGAAGGTCGCCGTGACCGGCGTTGGKCTGACGTGCATGCCGTCCACCAGCGTCCAGTCGGGAGGGTAGACGAATTGCAGGCCGACATAAGGCGTGATGCGGGTGTGGACTGTGACGTTGCGTGCGGCGCGGGAGCCGTTGTTCGTCACGCGCACGTAGATGTAGTTGGCCTGGCCGCGCTCCACGTTCTTCGACTTGGCCGGATCGGCGGGCACGAAGACATTGTCGTCCGTGATGCGCACGACGATGTCCGAGAAGTCCCAGAAATTACTGCCGGTGTAAGGCTCGGCGCCAGTGTCGTTGGGCGCATCCTTGATCAGCACATCCGCTTCATCGAGGGCGCGCAGCACGTTGATGCGGCCATAGCCCATCTCCTGATTCCAGCTGCCATTGGACTTGCCAACCGTTTCGGCATAGGCCACCGAACCGACTTTCTGGGCGGTGCGCTCGATATGGGCGCGCACCTGGGCACTGGTCAGCATGGGATAAGCGCTGCGGATCAGTGCCGCCAGGCCAGCCACGTGCGGCGTTGCGGACGAGGTGCCATTGAACACCAGGTCGTAATCGCCCGCAGCACCTGCGGTGGAGTTGTAGCCGCCGGTGCCGGAGATGTCCGTAGTCGGAATATGCACGCCGGGCGATACGACCGAAATCTGCGGGCCGAAATTCGAGCCCCACGGTTCGCCATCGGGGCTGGATGGCGTCTTGCGGTTGTCGACTTCGTCGGAGGCACCGACCGCGATCACCAGCGGGTTGGTGGCCGGGTAGGTGATCGGGCCATTGTAGTTATGCGTGGCGACGCACATCACCACGTCGTTGTTGTAGGCAGCCTGGATGGCCGGGTCGATGATGGCGTGGCTCCACGCATTCCAGCCAAAGCTCATGCTGATCACATGTGCGCCATGCGATGACGCGTAGTTGATGCCCGCCGCCACTTCCACATCGGTCCAGGCGTCGAAAGCGACCGGCAGCAACTTCGCCGTGCCGGCCACGCCGCTGATGCCGGTGCCATTGTTGAAGGTGGCCGCCACGATGCCAGCGCACGCCGTACCGTGCGGGCCGGTGGGCGAGCCGTCGCCGGACATGCTGCCCAGGTTGATGCCGCTGGAAATGAAGCGAGGTTTCARGTCGGCGTGATTGAGGTCGCAGCCTTCATCAAGTATGCACACGACGACGGTGGCTGAGCCGGTCGTGATGTCCCAGCCGGTAGTGCCCGCGCCGCCGGCCTGGATGCGCGTCATATCCCACTGCTGCGGGAACAGGGTATCGCTGGGCGCGATCGAAGTTGGCGTCAGCAAGGGCATGGTCTCGAACTGGAAGTCCACCATGGCCGCGTTGGGTGAAGCCAACACCATATCGCGCAGTTGAAAGGAGTTTATTTCCTTCGGATTGGTGATCTGGAAGTAGCGATAGCCGTTCAGATAGCGCGATTTTTCCGGTACTTCCTGCAGCAGCGGCGCCGCTCCCTCAGGACCGGTGAGCTTCAGCGTGTCGGGCAGCAGCGGGACATTGCCGGCGCCGGTGTCGGTCTGGCCGCGCACCTTCAGCACGCCGGCATGGGGCAGGGGAGCGAGCAGGCCGCGGCGGCCATCTTCGCCGGCCTGGCGATAGACGGGACCGATCCAGTCCAGTCCCAGCCTGGCGCCTTCGGCTTCGACACGGGCGACGGCTGCGTCGCTCAGCGGTTTGCGGCCCTGCACGAAGTAGCGCGTTTTGGTGTGGTTGACGCGCTCGCCCGGAATGCCGCCGGCTTCCGGTTCATCTTCCAGAAACAGTTCCTGGCTGTGCAGGAATTGTTCGACCTCGGCCCGTTCGCGAGGCTGCTTGAACGCGATCAGCATGCGGGTGCGTTCGAGCGCCAAGGGCGCGCCCGAAGTGTGGGACATCTCTGTTGGAAAGTTTTTCATGGAAAGCTCCTTGACTGGTTATCTCCCCGCGAGGGGATCAGGCCAGTCTAGGAGCCTGAAAATGCGGCTCTTTGCGCTATGTCTAAAGTGCGTTCCTAGCATAGCGGCAAGGTGTTGGTATAGCTGAAATCTTATAGAGGGTATATAATCTCGGCTCTTTTTTTGAGTCGCCTTAGCAAGGCAGCATCAAAAGATCAAAACAACTACATTGCCCAGGCGTTAAGACCAGGGAGGGACGCGGAGACTGCGTTGCACACCTCGATGAACAACTAGGAAAGATAAATGATCAAACTGTCCAAGATGCACAAGCGTCTCCTGGCCCTGAGCGCAGTCATGCCGATGGCCGCCCTGGCACAAGAATCCCAGCCAACCGAAGCCGGCAAGATGGAAGTGGTCACCGTGACCGCCCAGCGCCGCGCTGAAAACGTTAAAGATGTTCCTGTTTCCGTTTCGACCATCAAGGGCGAAAAGCTGGACATCCTGATCTCCGGCGGCCAGGACATTCGCGTGCTGGCAGGTAAGACCCCATCGCTGAACGTGGAATCGTCCACCGGCCGTGTGTTCCCGCGTTTCTACATCCGCGGTTACGGTAACGCAGACTTCAGCGTGTTCGCATCGCAGCCAGTTTCCCTGATTTATGACGACATCGTGCAGGAAAACCCGATCCTGAAGGGTTACCCGATGTACGACCTGGCCAACGTGGAAGTGCTGCGTGGTCCGCAGGGCACCCTGTTCGGCCGCAACACCCCGGCCGGTGTGGTCAAGTTTGAATCCGCCAAGCCAAGCCTGAAGGGCATCGAGGGTTACTACAACCTGTCCTACGGTACCAACGCCACCGCCAACATCGAAGCGGCTGCCAACATTCCGCTGTCGAACGAATGGGCACTGCGCGCATCCACCCTGCGTGCACACCGCGACGACTACGTGAACAACAGCTTCACTGGCCAGAAGGACGCGTACGAAGGCTACAACGAACACGCCGAGCGCGTGCAGGTGCTGTACCAGCCGAACGGCGCGTTCAACGCCCTGTTCAACGTGCACCAGCGCACCACTACCGGCGACTCCCGCCTGTTCCGCGCCAACATCATCAAGAAGGGTACCAACGACTTCGTGGATGGCTTCGATCCTGAGCAGATCGCCATCAACGGCAAGGAAGGCCAGGAGCTGACCACCCGCGGCGCCAACGTGCGTCTGAGCTGGGATATCGGCCAGTACAAGCTGTTCTCGATCACCGGCTACGAAACCATCTCCCGCTATAACTCGCGCGGCGACATCGACGGTGGCAATCCGACCAATTTCCCAGCCGTTCCGTTCCAGGTTGAGACCGCTTCCTTCATCCCGGACCTGAAGCAGTATTCCCAGGAATTCCGTATTGAGTCGAAGTACGCTGGTCCGCTGAACTGGCAAGCCGGTATGTACTATTTCGACGAAGATGGCCAGGCCGGCCAGGACAACTACAACGTTGCCGGCGACCGCACCAGCCGCGTCGTGTCCCAGCAGAAGAATAAGGCCTGGGCGGCCTTCGGTTCCGTGAACTACAACGTGACCGACGCCTTCACCGTGCGTGGCGGCTTGCGCTTCACCCACGACCAGAAAGAGTTCAACACCCTGGAAGCCACCAACATCGTTCTGGTTGGCCCGAATGGCGTGGACGAAAGCAAGCATAAGCTGAACTGGGACCTGTCCGGTAACTACAAGCTGAACAACGACGTCAGCCTGTACGCCCGCATTGCAACCGGCTTCCGCGCTCCTTCCATCGCTGCTGCATCGACCTCCGTGCCGATCACCGTGGCTGACRCTGAAACCATCACTTCCTACGAAGCGGGTGTGAAGGCCGACCTGTGGAACCGCCGTGCCCGCGCATCCCTGAGCGTGTACGACTACGACGTGAAGAACCAGCAGCTGACCGTGGTGGGCGGTAACACCAACGTGACCAAGCTGATCAACGCTGCCAAGACCAAGGGCCGCGGCGTGGAAGGCGAAATCGAAGGCTTCATCACCAACGACTTCAAGGTGTCTGCATCGGCCTCGTACAACTTCACCGAGATCAAGGACCCGTCCCTGTCCGTGAACAAGTGCCCGACCTGCACCGTGCTGGACCCGATCAACGCTGCTGGCCGCGTCGTCATCGACGGCAACGCACTGCCACAGGCTCCGAAGTGGATTCTGAACGCCACCGCGCGCTACAACTATCCGCTGGCTGACGGCAACCTGTTCGTGCTGACCGACTGGTCCTACCGCTCGAAGGTCAACTTCTTCCTGTACGAAGCGACCGAGTTCACCGGCAAGCCTCTGACCGAAGGCGGCGTGCGCGTGGGCTACAACTGGCAAGGCGGCAAGTATGAAGTGGCTGTGTTCGGCCGCAACATCACCGACCAGCGCCGCATCACCGGCGCCATCGACTTCAACAACCTGACCGGCTTCATCAACGAGCCACGCGTCTGGGGCGTTCAGTTCAAAGGCGGCTTCTAAACAAGTTGCAGCCTGATACTGGACAGGCTGCTACGGGCTGTATATAATACGGCCTCTTTTCCCTGATAGCTCAGTCGGTAGAGCGACGGACTGTTAATCCGCAGGTCCCTGGTTCGAGTCCAGGTCGGGGAGCCAGAATTCAAAAAGGCCTTGTGTGCGAACACAAGGCCTTTTTACTTTTCTGTCCTCGCAGTTGCTCCGTTCTTTATTTTCTGGCATGTTATTGTTTTGAAAACATTGGACTATGCTATGGCAGAGATAAAGGCTTTTGAGGACGTGCAAGTTCCAACGCGCTATAAGCTGGCCGCGATATGGACTTCGGTGATGTTCTGCTACATCTACGCCGATTACTTCGAGCTCTATGTCCCCAACAAACTGCAAGGTATGCTGGCCGGGCAGATGGCCCCGCTTGGGCCGGTAACTCAAGGTGTTCTGGCCGGCACCGCTGCAATGCTTGCACTGCCGAGCCTGATGATCATGCTGTCCATGCTTCTCAAGCCAGTCGCGTGCCGCTGGTTGAATATCATCGTTGGCATCATCTACACAGTCATCGAAGTGTTAGTTATCTCCGGCAGCGGCTGGGCCTTTTACATCGGGATGGGCGGACTCGAGGCGGCGCTAACCGCATTCGTCGCCTGGACCGCTTGGAAATGGCCCCGAAGTGCCTGAGGATGCGCGAACATATCAACCGGACGGCTTGCGCGTTGCCCGCTCCAGTCGCCGATTATCCTTCACGTTAGGCTTATGAAATCGAAATTCCTGGGAAGCTGGCTTGCGTGCGCGGTTGTTGCATGAGGAGCGTAGTCTTTATCTTCCCCGCCTCTTGGTTCATACCCATCTTTCTCACTGCGATCGCCGCAATGCTTCTTTGTGGGTTAATTGCTCGGCTATTTGTGACCGACAATGGCCCCGGTAATCCGGTTGTCGATGCCGTGGCTACCATCTTAAATCGCTAGCCTGGCTCTGTCGGTAGTGCTGCTGGCAAGTGCCTGATTTAATAAACCGGACGTCCTGCACGCCTTGCGCTCCAGTCGCTGGTTATGAGTCGATGCGCGCCATTGTACAATGATGTGATCAAAATTATGAGGCTCTATGACCACGTTATTGATCATTGATATGCAAGTGGGGATGACCTGGCCTGAGGCTGAGGTCCGGAATAATCACGGGGCGGAGGTGGTCGTAGCTGGCCTTCTGAAAGCATGGCGTGAGCGTAAGGCACCGATCGTACATGTGCGCCATATGTCGCGCACACCGGGCTCGCCGTTCTGGCCGGGGCAGCCGGGCGTTGAGTTCCAGCTTGAATTGGCGCCGCTGCCGCATGAACATGTCGTCGAGAAGAATGTGCCGGATGCTTTCATCAACACGGGACTGGAGCGCTGGCTCCATGCGCGCGGGGAGTCGTCGGTGGTGATCGTTGGTGTCAGCACCAATAACTCGGTGGAGTCCACGGCGCGGACTGCGGGCAATCTCGGCTTCAAAACCTACGTGGTATCGGATGGGACTTACGCCTACGCGATGGACGATTTCAATGGTGTGAAGCGCTCGGCTGAAGATGTGCACGCGATGGCGCTGGCCAATCTTCACGGCGAGTATGCGACGGTCATTCACTCCTGCGAGGCATCGAAAATATGAAGCGTCTGGTATTACTGATTATCGCGGCGGCGATTTCCTGCGGCGCGGGCGCGCAGGCGAACTTTTGGAAGGACCGCTCYGGCAAGCCGATTGCTGAAACCGACTCGCTGAAGTCGAAGGACGACTTTGCGGGCATGGTCATCGTCACATCCGACGCAAATTGGGAAGAGAAGTGGGCGAC
>NZ_JBFRDW010000018.1:0-21106 GCF_052113985.1 Pseudoduganella sp. RAF53_2
GGCACGCGCATCGGTATCGTCAACGGCTATGAATATCCCGCCTCGCTGGCGGAAGTCGAAAAGCGCGGTGCGGTGCTTGACCGCGCCAACAGCGAACAGGCCAATCTGCGCAAGCTGTCAGCGGGCCGTGTTGACCTGGCGCTGATGATGGCGAATCAGATGAAGACAGATGCGGCAATCGTGCAGCAGGCGCAAGTGAATAATGTCGGCGTGGCTTTCCATGCCACGCCGATGGGTTCCTACATCGGCTTCAGCACCACGCATCCACAAGGCGAACAGGCGCGCAAGCTGTTCAACGAGGGCTACCGCATCATTTCCTCGAATGGCCGCAAGAACGAGATCGTGCGGCGCTGGCAGCTGCGCTAACGCAGTGCAGACAGCCAGGGCAGCGCCGGCAGGCTGCCATCGGCCTGGCGTGGCGCATCCCAGCCCTGCAGCGGCAGCGTTTGCGGCAGATTCCAGGAATTGTCTTGGGCGTCCACAGCTTCCATATAGCTGTTAGGCCGGTCGCCGTATGAGCGGTTATTGCGCAAAATGCCGAAGCTGGCCGCTGCGCCGTCCGGCGTGATACCGCGCATATTGAAGTTCGCCCCGTTGGCAAAAGCGATATTACCGGTAAATTCCAGCGCCAGTGGATGGTGGTTGGCGTAGAAGCCTGCCGCCTTGTTGTCGAAGGCAATGGAATTACGCACCGTGTGCTGCACGCCGTTCGGCACGTATTTTCCACCATAGCCGCCGGCCTTGATGCCGTTGCCGTTCCCCGCCGCCAGCGGCGTGCGCGTGCCGGGCAGATAGCCATGCCCCCAGGCCCAGGAATTCTCGATCACCACAGGCGAAAAAGCGTTGATCAGGTCGAAGCCGTCGTCGGTGTTGTCCCATGCGCGGCAACCGCGAAAGACATTGCCCGGCTGGCCCGCCTTGATGTGGGCGCCGAAGCCGTCCGCGCTCTGACCCGCACCGTTTGAAGTGTAAGGATCGTAGTTGTGGTGGGAGTCTGAATTCAGCACCAGGTTATAGCCGCCCTCCTTGATGAACAGGCCGGGACCCATATGATGGTGCGTGTTCAGCTGCTCAAACACATTGTGCGAGCCATTGACCCAGATACCCCAGGATTCGTGATTAAGCCGGTTCTGCGGCTGCTGCGGCGCGCCGGTCAGCTCAAGGCCTTTGATATGCAGCCAGCTGGCGGAGACGTTGAAACCTTTGACGCGGCAATCGTCCTTCATCGCGGAGAAGTCGAACACCGGTGTTTCGCCCGGATAGGCCCAGTAGCGAATCGGCTGTCCCTCGCTTCCGCTTTTATTCAGCAGCACCGCATCCACGCTGTCGGTGCGCGTGGCGCAGCCTTTGACTGCCGCCGTGTAGGCATAGCGGCCACCGCGAAACAGCACCGTATCGCCGGGAGCGGCGGCTTCCTGCGCGCGGGCGATGGACTGCCACGGCGCCGCTTGCGTGCCGGCGGCGCTATCCTTGCCGTCCGGCGCGACGTACCAGGTGGCGGCGCTGGCGACGCCGCTGGCCAGCAGCGCCGGTAGTATAAGAAGACGAGTAAGCATGAGCGCCATTCTAGGCACAGCGTAAGCCGCCAGCGCGGCGCCCACGCAAATACTCAGCGTCTTGATTCGTCAGAACTTCGCGGCAGTGCGATACACCGGATAGAGGTTGAAGCGCTCGTCCCACGAAGCGTGGCGCTTTGCGAAGAAGTTCAGGCGTTCGTGGGCGCTTTTGGCGAAGGCCGGATCGCCGTCCACCCTGGCCTTGAATTCCGCGGCCAGCGCAGGATCGGCCGCCAGCTGCTCGCGCGCCACGTCCTCGGCGACATACTCTTCCATGTACTCCTTGCGCTCGAAGTTGTTGTTGAAGAAGCCCCAGGCCAGCAAGCCGTCGGCGCCCTTCGGTTCCAGCATCGTCACCAGCAGACGCGATTTCGGCTGGGCGATCGGCACGAACAATGCACCCTTGCCTACTTCGCGCTGCTCCGGCTTCCACGCGCCGTCGACCGTCATCAGCTGGTGGCCTTCGAAGGAATTCGGCGACAACCTGGTGTGCTCGGCGCGGAAGGTTTCGACGTCAATCCTGCCCGGCGCGGTGGACAGCACTTTATAGCCGATGCCGTGGATCTTCAGCTTGGCGCTGACCAGTGCAGCCTGCGCGGCCGGTACGATATAGCCGCCGGCCGGCGCTTTCACCGTGAAGTCGGGCACCACCTCATCACGCAGCGGGACTGTCCACATCTGCGGCTTGCCCTCATCGTACTTCGTCCACAGGCCGCCGGAAACTTCGGAAGGCGTGCGTGTGTATTCGTAGCCGCCGAACTGGATCATGGTGACCTCGTCCGTGGTCTTGTAGCTGAGCGGCATATCGGCCAGCGATGCGGCACGTGCATCCGCTTCCGCCGCCATGCGCGACCAGGTCTGGCCGTGCTGTGCCACCTGCTCCAGCAGCGAGACGATGGTGTTGTGCGTGATGCGCACACGGGTCGGGTAATCCTTCCACGAATGCGTTTCGACCAGCATGGCGAAGCGGTTACGCAGCGGGAAGTAGCCGGTCGAGAAACGCGGCGTGGACATGCTGTCCACAAAACCGGAGGTCGGATCGTCGGTCTTGTCGAAGGAAATGTAGTAGTGCTTCGGATCGGAGCCTTGCTTGCGCAGATCGGCCATCACGTTCTCACGCAGCTCCAGGCCCGCTTTCATCAGCGCCGCATCGCCGCCGTGCACCGGCTCAACCTGAATCGACACATCCGGCTGGAACTTGGCGCCATCGGTCACGTGCAGATCGATATAGGCCAGCGGGTCCCATTCGTTCACCAGCGCCAGCATGGACTGCATCTCCGGCGCGTCAGCCTTCACGTAATCGCGATTCAGGTTGTAGTTCTGGGCGGTGACGCGCCAGCCCATTTCCACCGGTCCGCGCTGGTTCGGGCGGTTGTTCTTGCCGAAGCGCTCATGACCATCCACATTGAAGACGGGGACGAAAAGCAGCACCTGCTTGTCGAGCGAACCCGTAGCAACCTTGCCCTCCAGCGCTTCGCGCAAGGCGAGGAAACCTGCATCCTTGCCATCGATCTCACCGGCGTGAATACCGCCCTGCACCAGCAGCACGGGCAACTTGCGCGCCTTGGCGTCTTTCGCAGTCAGCGCGCCGGTGCGCGATACGGCCAGCGCCAGCATGGGACGGCCTTCCGGCGTGGTGCCAAAGCTGAAACAGCGAACGGCTTTCGGATAGGCTTTCTGGAAATCGCCGCACAGTTTGACTACTTCATCGTAGTGCCCCGTGGCCTGGAAGCCTGAACGCTCGGATACGGTCGTCAGGTCAGGCGCAGCGTGGGCAAGAGGGAGGGCGGCAAGGAGGGACAGCAGCAAAGCAGAACGCATCATCGGCACAGGCTCCGGCAAAGTTCATTGAAGGAGCGGGACGCGGCCAGGCCGGTCCCGCAAGCCGATGCATTATAGTCCGCTTATGCGCGGAAGTAAGGACGCTCCGGCGCAAACAGCAAGGCACGCGCCATCTTGCGCCATTGCGGCGGCGCCATCGGACCGGCCAGCACCAGGCCCGCGCTGTACGCCATGCCGCGCACGGCCAGCGGTGTGCCAACCAGCGACTGCTCCGCTTCCGCAAAGCGCCCTTTGTTCGTCAGCAGGAGGAATTCGCGCATCCTGGGCGCCAGCTCGCCATACAGCGGTTCGGCAGCCTTGAAATAGGGCTCGGGATCGTGCTGGGTGCGCAGCGCCAGCGCGGCCGTGGTCAGCACGGTCGCGTGATCGATGCCCTGCCCGAGCGGAACTTCCAGYGCGCGCCTGATCTCCACGGAGGAGGCGTTGTCGGACGCCCCCACCAGGCGCTGCATGCGCGGCTGAATGTCGGCATGGCCATCGATCTTCGTGCGAACCACGCCGAGCTGCCCCAAGTTCAGATCAGCATAGGCGTTGTCCGGCGAGCCTTGAGGATGGCTACCCTGCTCGGATTTCTGCAGCCAGCCCAGCATGGTGTCTGGCGACACCGTCGCTGCGCGCGTGGCCCAGCCTTTGGTGTAGCGCTGGATACGCGCCAGCTCCAGTTCCGCATCATCCCGGCCAAAAGGCGGCCTGCCAACCAGCTGCAGCGCCAAAGGCTCGGCCGCGGCCAGCTCGCCATTGTCGATCAGGCGGCGCAGCATCATGTTTTTCAGCCAGAGATTCTTCGGCCAGCGCGCCATGGCTTCGGCCAGCTTGACGTCGTCAGCCGGTGCGGTGCCGTTGCAGCGCAGCGCGAGGTAGGCGCGGTCGYCGTCGTCCGGCTTTTCCGCTGCCCGCGCGCGGGCGGCGGCGCACACTTCCGGCGATTCCTTGGCCACGTCCTGCTCCAGGCGGCGCAAGGTCACATTGTCCGGCGTGTCATGCAGGCGCTGGGCCAGAATTTCCGGGTGGCCGCCGGTGTAAGCCAGCTGCAGCCAGCCATAGCCGGCCGGATGGTCCGGATTGTCCCAGCGCGCGTGCGCCAGCAGCATGGCTTCACGCTGCGCCGGGTTGGATACGAACTCCATCTGGCGCGCCGGATCGTCGCCGCTCACGCTGCCCAGCACCGTGCGCGTCGAACCCGTGCGGCTGGAGACGCTCTTGGGCGGCTCGGCAAACAGCACGTCTTCCGTACTGCCGCTCCAGCGCGGAGAGCCCAGCATCTGCGGCTTGTCTTCCGTGTGGTTGGAACCGTAATACGCCGTCCAGTGCACCAGCGGCATCGCACCGGCCACGTTGTAGACGCCAACACCATTGCCGTCATCGGCGCTAAAGCTTTCGATCAGATTGCCCTTGCTGCGCGCCTCAATCTTGTGCGTAGAATCCGGCGATGCGCCCACCATCCTGTGTTCGCCCGGTCCGACCGTCACGCTCCTGCCGTCGATCGTCACGTCGACCGCCGTTCCCAGGCCGTTGAGCACCATGATATTGGTTTCGCCTTGCTGGGCACCGGCAGTCAGCACCGCAATGACGATGGCGCCAGCCACCGCCAGGCGTGCACCGCCGGCCAGCCAGCCGTCCGCACGCAGGAAGCGCGCCCACCAGCTAAGCGAGGTTTGCAGCTTGCGCTCTTCGCCTTCCGCCAGCGCGGCATATTTCGCGGGCACCTTGCACGGCGCAGGCGCCGCTTCCCCCGCCACGCCTAGTGCCTGCTGGCGCACCAGCGACGTCTCGCACATCAGCAGGCGCTCCAGCGCGCAGGCACGCATGGAATTCAGCCAGTTGTCGGTGAAGCGTACCCAGCTCGCCACGCCATTCAGCCATTCGTTGATGTTCTCGCGCGACACATGCGGCAGCGTGAAGTCGCCCAAGGTGACGGCCCAGCTTTCCTTCATCTCCATGCGCGCCATCAGTTCCGCATCCAGCTCCACGTCGGTGCGGCCCTTGTAGATTTCTTCCAGCACGTCGCGCAGGGCCATGCAGTGCAGCATCAGTTTGTCGATGCTCTTCTCGGTCTGGCGGCGAATCGCCACCACCACGGAAAAGGTGTTCTGCACCAGGCCGTAGGCGTCGTTCAGATTGGCCGAGGTATGCTCCGCGTAGTGCAGCACGGCGAGCAAGCTGTCCAGATATTCGGGCCAGCCCTGGCCCAACTGCTGGGCGATGGCAAAATGGGCGCGGCGGCTTTGCGCCGTGTGGCGGCGCAGCTGCTCTTCGAGTTCGGCAATGCGCGCCTCGAATTGCACCTTCAGCGCCGGCAGTTCGCGGCGGTGATACTGCCTGCCATCCAGCTGCACGCGGCCGCCTTCCGTCGCCAGATGGCCCGCGATCACGGCACCAATGCGGCCTTTATTGCCCTCCAGCTGGCGCAGTTCGCGCACATCTTGGGCGAGGCTTTGCGGATACAGCATCTTCAGGTCGACCAGCGCTGCCTTGTCGCGCTCCGCACGCAAGTCTGCCAGCGTTGCGGCATGGCGCGTCAGATTGCGGGCGAAGTAGATGCCGCTGTAGCGGCCATGGTATTGCTCGCGGCCGTAATAATGGTCCAGACGCGCCAGACTTTCTTCGACAGGAATCGGCTCCTTCGCTTCCTCGGCGCCGGCCAGCAAGCGGGCGGTCATGGTTTCGCGYAGTGCGGGCGCATTCTCGAACAGCGTCCATGCGCTGGCCTGGTCGATGCGCGCCGCGACGTACTGGCGCTTGGCGTTCTGTTCGCGCTCATGATTTTGCGGGTGGGATTGCCACATCTTGGGCGGCTGGCCCAGCTCCGCCTTGAACACGCGGTGGTCTTCCGGCTGCGTCTCCGGCAACGGCGGCACGTTGCCGTACAGCGGATCGTCCAGGATCGCGGCCATGCGCCAGGTGATCTGCCGCTGCAGGGCGTAAGCGTCGCGCGCGGGATTGCCCTGATTGCGTTCCGCCATGGCGAAACCGACCGTGCGGTCCCAGGCATCGTCGGCCGCGCGCAGCCGGTGCAGCGCATGGATCAACGCATCGCTGCCGGTCAGAGAAACCGCCACCAGGTCGGCCTGCATTTCCATTTCGCGCGACAGTGCACTCTGCACCATCACCAGCAGATGGAAGGCCGACTCCACCAGCGAGCGAATTGACCACACCACAATCTGCAAGGCCCAGGCCACTGCCAGCAGGCGGAAGTCGATGCGGCCGAGGCCCGCGATAAACGCATCGAACTTGTCGCGCCGCGCCACCACCTGCTGCACGATCTGCTGCGCCAGATAGACCCAGCGGCCTACCGCCATCGAGCGCTGCGCGAAATGGCCGAATTCGTGCGCCAGCACGGCGCGCAGCTCGCCCAGCGGCAGCGCGTTCACCAGCGGCAGCCCGATTTCGAGATTCTTTTTGGTTGGGAAAATCAGGTTCGCCAGCGACAGATCGTAGAACACTGCCGCATTGACGCGGTTCGACAGGAATACGCGATGCGGACGCGGCGCACCAGCGGCATCCGCCAGCTTATGCAGGTAGGCGAACAGGCGCGGCTGCTGCTCCGGCGTGACTTCCTCCAGCCCTTCCGGCTTGGCGTTCCGCACAAAGAAGATCGCCTTCAGCATGAAGCCCGCCAGCAGCAGGGCGACCGCGGCGCCGACATAGTTCCAGAATCCGCCCGAGGCGTGCGAAGCGGACCGGATCAGGCGCCAGGCCGTGGCCAGGAACCATCCCGCCAGACCGAAATACACCAGCACAAAGGCCAGCAGGCCAGCCACCGCAAGGTAGGCGCTGCGCTTGTACGAGGCCGTCGGACGGGTCAGCTGGGACAGCATCTCCGCCGAAGGCTTGGAAACAGCTTCGGACATAAATTTCCCATTAGTTAGCGAATACCTAAAGCAAGTATCCTTTGGGCAACTTTATCGGGAAACTGTCGTTTTAGCTACTTTTTATTGCAATATTTTGAGTTCCGCGACTTCCGGCCGCGCAGGAACCAACACTTGCTGCGGCGCCGCCGCCCTCGCCCGCGCCGATGCCGCCGGCGCCGGACAGCTGCCGTTGGCGCGCAGCGACAGCGCAGCAGACAATTGCGACTCGGCCTTGTCGCCAAGCGCATGGCCGAAATCGTCCTCCACATTGCAGGTCGGCGCGAAGCCCTCACCGTAATCGCCGAAGCCTTTGGCGTTTATGCCCTGATACTGGATCGCGAAATAGGTCGTACCGCAATTGGGGATAGGCGTGAACGCATAAGGCTTGCCGCAAGTCTGGCCACCGACCAGGTTCACTTCCACATCCACGCCACGCAGGCTGTTGATGACGGACTCGCTGGCCGAGYAAGTACCGGCACTGGTGAGTATGGTCACGCGCTTCAGGCCCAGGTAGGGCAAGTCCGTATTGCGCGGCGCCGGGTTCGATGAGAGATAGCCCAGGGTCTTGCTCAGGAACGTGACCGGCGCAGGCTTATCGTCTTTGCCGTTGTCCAGCGTCTGCTCGAAGATTTTGCCTGTAGTGGGGCCCGGACCTGCAATCATGTATGCCAGTTCGCTGGCGATGGTCAGCAAGCCGCCACCGTTGTAGCGCAAGTCCAGTACCAGGTCCTTCACTTGCGCATCGCGCAAAGTATTGAAGGCGTCGAACAAGCCTCGTTCCGCTGCCGTGTTGTGCGAGTTGAATACTAGGTAGCCTACTTTGCCGGTCGGCGTGTCGATGGTCGTCACGTTCTGCACGGGTGAGACATCGATGCGGGCCGATTTCATGGTGACCGCGATCTTCTGCGCGCCGCGCTGCACCGTGAAACTGTGCTGCTCGCCAACGGTCAGGGGCGTCAACCCGGCATTGAGTTTTGCGACCGAGTCGGCATCAGAGGCATTCACGAAATCGATACCGTCCAGGTCCACCAGCAAGTCGCCGCGCTTCAGGCCTGCCAGCTGGGCTGCCGTGCCATCAATAATGTAGGTGACCCGCCACGTGCGTGGCGCCTTGCCGTCCGCATTGCGCGCCCAATAGACGCCGTAGCCATTGTCCACGCCTTTCTGCATCGCGTCCCACTGCGCGCTCGGATAGGTGAAGTGGAAGCGGTCCTTGGCTGCGCCGGATGCGGTCAGCAGCGGCGTTTTCAAGGCGTTGAAATAGCTAATCGCACTGGTATAGCTGGCTTCGTCCAGCTTTGGCAATTCCTTGTACCAGAGATAAGTCTCATTCAGGAACAGGCGCAAAAACTTCTTCTCGTCGGCCAGCGTGCCCTGCACATCGGGATAAGGCAAGAAGCCATCCGGCGAGCCGGTACGCGGATGCTCGCAGCGATTCCAGTAAGGCAGCGATGGTTCGTCGGCCACCGGCGGCGGGTCCACCGGTGGCGGGTCGACCGGTGGGGGTTGCACGGGAGGTGGATTGTCCGGCGTTTGCGGAGGAGCGTAATCACTACCGCCACATGCGGCCAAGGTGGCGCACAGGGCCAACAGTAAGACGGTATTTTGCATGCCGTGATTATAGTGCGCCATCTGCCGCCAATTTCAGCAAACTTGTAATAAGACGGCGCCTTGTGGGCGCCGTCGCAGCTTAGGAGCCGAAGTGGTAGTTCAGCTCAAGCCAGGCCTGGCGGCCTGCCGGGCTGTAGTTGCCGACCGGGTAATACGGCCATCCGGCGCTGTCGTCCCGTTTGATGTGGTTGAACAGATTGTTGACCGCGGCCGAAACGGTGGTGCGCTTGTTCACTTTGTACACGACGCTGGCGTTGACCAAAGTGGTCGGCGTGAGCCAGGCGTCGCCCGCGCCATTCGGCACTTTGCCATAGCGCTGCACGAACAGGGTGTTGGACCAGTCGCCCGCATTCCAGGTCAGGCTGGCATTCAGCTTGTCGCGCCAGTCGTAGTTGGACAGGTCGTTCTTGTCGTCGTTGAGCGGATCGCCCGCGAACTGGCGCGATTCCTGTTTCAGCGTCTTCGAATAATTCACACGGGTGATGAAATTGCCGTAGGCCGCAGTGCGCAGGATGTATTTGGCCGCGAGGTCGATACCACTGACCTTGGTCGATGCTGCATTGATCGGATTGACCAGGATGGTCTTGATCTCACCGGGCTTGTTCAGCGCATTGTCCGGATAGCGCACGATGCGGGCGATGGCGTCGGCGCAGGTTGGCGAGGTCAGGTCGCCAGCCAGGCGGCAGTCGGCCTCGTCGCGCAGCAGCTTGTCGGCGCTCAGATTGGTCACTAGGTCGTCGATGCGGATCTTCCAGTAGTCCAGCGAGACGTCGAAGTCTGCGCTGGGCGACCAGACAACGCCAAGGCCGGTGGAGCGGCCCTTCTCGGAGCGCAGGTCCTTGCTGCCGGTCTGCACATAGTCCGCACCCGGCGAGTAGTTCGCAAAATCGCAATCAGCCACCGCCAGGCCCGCCTTGGCGCAGCGGTAGTAATCCGTGGTGGACGAGTAGTAGCCGGTGCCGCGCGCCTTGTAGATGTAATTCATATCCGGCGCACGGAAGCTGGTCGCGTAGTTGCCGCGTACTAGCAGCTGAGTAAGCGGACGCCATTCCAGGCCGCCGTTGTAGGTGAATTTGCCATCGCTGCGGCCCGCGAAGTTGTAGCGGTCGTAGCGTCCTGCCAGCGTGCCATCCAGCGTTTTCACAATTGGGATGCTGGCTTCGGCGCCAATCGCATAGCGCTTGCGCGTTCCGGAAGTCACATCGGACGGCACCAGCGTGTTGAAGTAACCCTCGTTGATGCGCGAATCAGGCACATTGGAAAAGCCCTGCTTGCCCAGCTCCGCCACCGTCGCGACCTTGACCGGACCTGCCGGCAAGTTGAAGGCTTCGCCGTTGGCGGTCAGGCTCAGGGTATTGGTCCACGACTTGTCATGGCTGACCGATTCGCCGGTGATGCTATTGAATTCATCCGCCGTCAACCGTTTCGTCAGGCGTGCGGGATCGGGCGCGAAGATCGCGATGCCATCCGCGTTCACGCCTTGCTGCTGACCCAGGAAGAAGCTGTCGATATTGGCCAGCGCGCGCGGCGTGTGGTTCTGGCTCTTGTAAAGCGAAGCGGTGTAGCCCGCTTCATAGTTCCACGAAGAGTTCGGAATCTGGCCGCGCAGGCCGAAGGACAGAGAACTGGCCTGATCGTCCCAGGTCCTGTTGTAGCGGTCGACGCCGCCCATTTCTTCCGGCGAGATGTAGCGGCTCCAGGCCTCGTAAACGCCGGTGTTCCTGTTCCAGAAATAGCTGTCGGTCGCCGAACGCGAAGTCCACGATGGGCCGCGCGTGTTGTTGGTGCTGCGGTTCTGGCCATACAGCGCTTCCGCATACAGCGTGGTTGCCGGCGACAGCTCGTAATTGGCGCTGCCGAAAATATTCTGGCTGCTGTTCTTGGTCTGCGTGGTCCAGTAGGTCGGCCCCACTTTCGGGCTGGCGCAATAGCTGCCCGCCTTGGCCGTGTACTTCACGGTGCTGCCGCCAAACAGATCGCCGATGGACGAGCAGGTGTCGCCCAGGTCCACGTACTTGCCGGTGCTGACGTTCTTGCGCGCCAGGACCGAAGTCGGTGCGACACCGGTCTTGCTGGCCATGAAGTCGCGGTCTGCGCTCCACAGCGGATCGCGCTCCAGCAGCTCAACGCTGAACAGCGTATTGAGTTTGTCGAAGCTTTGTCCGCCGGTGAATTGCAGGCGCCTGTCGCCACCGCCGCCACGCGTGGTGGTGCCGCCCTTGAGGTTGATATCGTAGCCTTGCGCCTGTTTTTTCAGGATGATGTTGACCACGCCCGCGATCGCGTCCGAGCCATAGACGGCCGATGCGCCGCCGCTCAGGATCTCGATGCGCTCCACCACGCTCGATGGAATATTGGCCAGGTTGGTGAAGTTGACCGTGCCTTCATACGCAATCGGGAAGTCCGCCAGGCGGCGTCCGTTCAACAACACCAGCGTGTGGTTGGGCCCCAGGCCGCGCAGGCTGATGGCGTTGGCCGATGGCGTGAAGGTATTGCCGTAGTCGGCGCCCTGCACGAAGCCGCTGTTCTGCGACTGATTGGTCAGCGCGTCAAAGACATTCTTGAAGCCTTGTTTGGTGATGTCCTCGCCGGTAATCACGGTAACGGCCGAAGGGCCTTCGGTGCTGGCGCGCGGGATGCGGGAGCCGGTGATGACAACAGCAGCGGGCGCGGCGTCCTGTGTCTGCGCCCAAGTCGGGCCGGCTGCGCCGCACAGCAGCGCGATCGCGCTTGCCGCCAGCGGTTTCAATTGAAATTGTGTTCGCATTGAAGTGGTCCTTTTTACAAAGGCGCAACCTTAGCAACTCCATTTCAATTAATGAACGAATCTTTTGGCAGATGCTTATGTAAAAAAAATTTCTTCACGAATCGGGGGGCAACCCACGGCGTMACCCKAGTGGCAGGCACGATGTGCCTGCCACTTGCTTTGAGGTGCGGGGTGTAAAAAAGCCGGGGACATGCYCCGGCTTTTTGTCGAAGTGCGAGCAATCAGGCTGCGTGCGTTGCTGCTGCAGGCTTGCTGAATTCCGCCAACAGCGATGCTTCCTTCTGCTTGGCGGCCTTCAGGTGACGCTCCTTCACGTGGCCGTAGCCGCGGATGTCTTCAGGAATACGCGCGATCGCCACGGCGGTCGCCAGGTTCTCCGCGGTCAGCTTCGGCAGCAGGCCGGCGACGGTGTTGCGGTATTCGCCGATCAGCGCGCGCTCCATCTTGCGCTCGGCGGTGTAGCCGAACACGTCGAGGGCGGTGCCGCGCAGGCCTTTGAACTTGGCCAGCACGCCGAATGCCTTCATCATCCACGGACCGAATTCCTGCTTGATCAGGTGGCCGTCCTTGTCCTTCTTCGCCAGGATTGGCGGCGCCAGGTGGAACTTCAGCTTGATGTCGCCTTCGAACATATTGGCGATCTTTTCGCGGAAGGCCGGATCGCGGTGCAGGCGGGCCACTTCGTACTCGTCCTTGTAGGCCATCAGCTTGTAGAAGTAGCGCGCCACGGATTCGGTCAGCTTCAGGGACTTGGCGCCGGTTGCGCTTTCCGCTGCCTTCACCTGCTCCACAAACTCCACATACTTCCTGGCGTAAGCCAGGTCCTGGTAAGCGGTCAGCAGTTCGACGCGCTTGTTCACGATTTCTTCCAGGGTCTGCGCGCGCTTGAACTCGATGACCTTGGCCGGCGTCGTGATCTTGGTCACGGCAGCGATATCGTGCGCCGCATAACGGCCCCAGGTAAAGGCGGACTTGTTGAAGCCAACCGACACGCCATTCAGCTCGATCGCCTTCATCAGCGACGCTTCCGACAGCGGCACATGGCCCTTCTGGAAGGAGTAGCCCAGCATGAACATATTGGTGGCAATCGAGTCGCCCATCAGCGAGGTGGCGATATGGCCGGCATCCACGAAGTCCACATTCTGCTCACCGATGGCGCGCTTGATTTCGGACTGCGAGCTGGTGCCGGGGAATTGCCAGTCCGGGTTCTTCACGAAAGCAGCCGTGGTGGCGCCGGTGGAGTTGATGGCAGCATAAGTACGGCCTTCGCCCATGCGGCTCAGTGCATCGCGGCTGGCGGTCACGATCTGGTCGCAGCCGATCACGAGGTCGGCGCTGCCGGTGCCCACGCGGGTCGAGTGCAGGTCAGCCTGATTGTCGGCCAGACGCACGTGCGACATCACCGGGCCGCCCTTCTGGGCCAGGCCTGACATATCCAGCACGATCGCGCCCTTGCCTTCCACGTGGGCCGCCATCGCCAGGATCTGGCCGACGGTCACCACACCCGTACCACCGATACCAGTAATCAGGATGCCGTATGGGTTCAGGGTCGAAGGCAGCTTAGGCATAGGCAGCGATGGAATCTCGCCACCGGCGCCACCGGCTTTCTTCGGCTTCTTCAGGCCACCGCCTTCCACCGTCACGAAGGACGGGCAGAAACCGGTCACGCAGGAGAAGTCCTTGTTGCAGCTGGACTGGTTGATCTGGCGCTTGCGGCCCAGTTCAGTTTCCAGCGGCTCCACGGACAGGCAGTTCGACTGTACGGAACAGTCGCCGCAGCCTTCGCACACGGCTTCGTTGATCACGGCGCGCTTGGCCGGGTCAGGGTATTCACCTTTTTTGCGGCGRCGGCGCTTCTCGGAAGCGCAGGTCTGGTCGTAGATCATGGCCGACACGCCCGGCATGTCGCGCAGTTCCTTCTGCACTTCCATCAGCTCGGAGCGGTGGCGCACGGTCACGCCCTTGGCCCAGTTGTAGTCGTCCGGGTATTTGTCCGGATCGTCGGTCACCACGATGATCGGGGTCACGCCTTCGGCCGCGATCTGGCGCGAGATCATGCCCGGATCGAGCGGACCGTCCACGTTCTGGCCGCCGGTCATTGCCACCGCGTCGTTGTACAGAATCTTGTAGGTGATGTTCACCTTCGCCGCCACGGCAGCGCGGATCGCCAGAATGCCCGAGTGGAAGTAAGTACCGTCACCCAGGTTGGTGAACACGTGCTTCTCGTTGGTGAACGGCGCCTGGCCAACCCAGGTCACGCCTTCCGCGCCCATGTGGGTGAAGGTGGACGTTTCGCGGTCCATCCACAGCACCATGTAGTGGCAGCCGATACCCGCCATGGCGCGCGAGCCTTCCGGCACCTTGGTGGACGAGTTGTGCGGGCAGCCGGAGCAGAAGTAAGGGATACGGTCCGTTTCCGGATTCGCCTTCACCGGCAGGGTTTTCAGCGCGGCTTCCTTGGCTTCCAGGAAGGCGATACGCTCTTTCACGCGTGCTGCAACCGGATGGTCCTTGCAATAGTGCTCGATGCGCGATGCGATGGCGCGTGCGATCTGGGCCGGATTCAGCTCATAGGTCGCGGGCAGCAGCCAGTCGCCGTGGCCGGTCTTGCCATGGTTGCTCCATTCGCCGGTGTCGTCGAACTTGCCGACCACGCGCGGACGCTGGCCGTCCGGCAGGTTGTACAGTTCTTCCTTCAGCGCGTATTCCAGGATCTGGCGCTTTTCTTCAACCACCAGGATTTCGTCCAGGCCCTTGGCGAATTCGTGCACGCCATCCGCTTCCAGCGGCCAGGTCATGCCGATCTTGTACAGGCGGATACCGATGTCGGCAGCGGCTTGTTCGTCGATGCCCAGGTCGGCCAGCGCCTGGCGGGTGTCCAGGTAGGACTTGCCGGCGGTGATGATGCCGATCTTCGGCTTCGGCGCATCCCAGATGATCTTGTTCAGCTTATTGGCGCGGCAGTAGGCCAGCGCGGCATACCACTTGTAGCTGTTCATGCGGACTTCCATGTCCAGCACGGTGTCCGGCCAGCGGATATTCAGGCCGCCAGCAGGCAGCTCGAAGTCTTCCGGCATCTTGATCTGCACGCGGTCCGGATCGAAGTCCACCACGGCGCCCGATTCGATGATGTCGGTCACGCACTTCATCGACACCCACAGGCCGGTGTAGCGGCTCATTGCCCATGCGTGCAGGCCGTAGTCGATGTATTCCTGCACCGACGCCGGATACAGCACCGGAATGCCGCAGGCGTTCAGGATGTGGTCGGACTGGTGGGCGGTCGACGACGATTTCGCAGCGTGGTCGTCGCCGGCCAGCACCAGCACGCCGCCGTGCTTGGCGGAACCCGCGTTGTTGGCGTGCTTGAATACGTCGCCGCAGCGGTCAACGCCAGGGCCTTTGCCGTACCACATCGAGAACACGCCGTCGTACTTGGCGTCTTCGAACAGATTGGTTTGCTGGGTGCCCCAGACGGCAGTCGCCGCCAGGTCTTCGTTCATGCCGGGATGGAATTTGACGTGATGCGCATCCAGGTACTTCTTGGTCTTCATCGCGGTCATGTCGATCGACGTGACCGGAGAACCGCGGTAGCCCGTGATATAGCCTGCAGTGTTCAGGCCAGCTTTCAGGTCACGCTCGCGCTGCATCATCGGCAGGCGAATCAGCGCCTGGGTGCCGGTCATGAAGGCGCGGCCGCGCTCCAGGGTCCACTTATCGTCGAGGGTGATGTCCTGTGCTGGCGATAGCTCGCCACTCTTGACGGGTGCGTTCATCAGGTGTGTCTCCAATACTTTCTAAAAACTGCAAAACCGGCGCCCCGTCTTAATGCGAGGTTCGCCGGTGCGGCGGGTCGATGACCCGCCCTACGTTTGTCTTGTGCCGCAACCACCGTCACCGTACGTTTCGGTAACTCTGCGTAGGGCGGATCATCGATCCGCCGTGCATGCGATCACGCGGCGCTTTTGTTCGGGTCTTCCAGAACGCCGCGGCGGATCTGGTCAAGTTCGATCGATTCAAACAGTGCGCGGAAGTTGCCTTCGCCGAAGCCCTGGTCGCCCTTGCGCTGGATGATCTCGAAGAAGATCGGGCCAATCACGTTCTGGGTGAAGATCTGCAGCAACAGTTCGCGCTCGTTGGTGTCGGCGCTGCTGTGGCCATCGATCAGGATGCGCAGGCGGCGCAGTTCTTCCAGCTGCTCGCCGTGGTTCGGCAGGCGGCGGTTCACCAGTTCGTAGTAAGTTTCGATGGTGTCCTGGAACACGATGCCCTGGTCGCGCATGCCCTGGATCGAGTTGTAGATATTGTCCGAACCCAGAGCGATGTGCTGGATGCCTTCGCCGTGGTACTCGTTCAGGTACTCCGCGATCTGGGACTTGTCGTCCGAAGATTCATTGATCGGGATGCGGATCTTGCCGCATGGGGAAGTCATGGCTTTCGACTTCAGGCCGGTCAGCTTGCCTTCGATGTCGAAGTAGCGCACTTCGCGGAAGTTGAACAGGCGCTCGTAGTAGTCCGCCCATTCCTTCATGCGGCCACGGTGCACATTGTGGGTCAGGTGGTCGATATAGGTCAGGCCATTGCCGACCGGGTTGGCTTCAGCGCCAGGAATCGCGACGAAGTCCGCGTCGTAGATGCTGATGTCGCCGATGCTGCCCGGCGCCACATCCTTGTTCTTGCCGCGCCAGCGGTCGACGAGGTACAGCAGGGAGTCGCCCACGCCCTTGATGGCGGGGATGTTCAGTTCCATCGGACCGGTCTTGTTGTCGAAGCCCCAGGCGCCCATTTCCAGCGCGCGCTTGTAGGCGTAGGCGGCGTCATTCACGCGGATGGCGATGGCGCACACGGAAGGACCGTGGATACGGGCGAAACGCTGCGCGAACGAATCTTGTTCGGCGTTGATGATGAAATTGATATCGCCCTGGCGATAGAGGGTCACGTCCTTGTGGCGGTGGCGTGCGATCGCGGTAAAGCCCATGCGCTCGAACAGTGCGCCCAGCGCTTTCGGATCAGGGGCGGCGTACTCGACGAATTCGAAACCGTCGGTGCCCATTGGGTTTTCCCAGGGGGTAAATTTCATGCTTGTCTCCCGTTCTGAATTGCGCACAGTATAGTCCCGGGAATGCGACATTAAATTGCAAAGATTTCCCTGCTTTCAGGGTTATGAGCAATAATATTGCCGTAACCACGAATAACAGGGGAAATAATGACCAAGATTGCGCTGGATAAAACCGACCGCAAGATTTTGTCCATTTTGCAGTCCGACGGCCGCCTGTCGAACCAGGACGTGGCCGAGCAGGTGAATTTGTCACCCTCGCCCTGCCTGCGCCGCATCAAGCGCCTGGAAGAGGAAGGCGTGATCCGCCAATATGTGGCGCTGCTCGACCCGGACAAGATCGGCCTCGGCCTGCTGGCCTATGTCAATGTACGTCTTGAAAAGCATAGCGAAGTTACCGCCGGCACGGCGCGCGCCCTCGGCGTGAACCCGAGCGGCACATCGCCGCGCGCCGACTTTGCGGTGGCGGTGGAGCAGTGGCCGGAAGTGGTGGCCTGCTATGCCATGACCGGCGAGATGGACTATCTGCTGCGCGTGCACGTGGAAGACATGGACCACTTCTCGCGCTTCATGATGTCCACCCTGCTGCGCCACCCGGCGGTGCTGGATGTGAAATCGTCCTTCGCCCTCCAGCGCGTGAAAGACACGACCGCCCTACCGCTGGTCTGATTCGGAATGGCGCGCCAGCGCATTTCCAAATATTGTCTTGGTTAATATATAATTACTGTTTTTGTAATTATTTTTAACAACAATTTTGGGAAATACGCATGTTCCATGAGACCGCTAAAATAGGCGCCGCCATTGCACTGGCCCTGACTCTTAACGCCTGCGGAGGTGGTGGAGGCAGCGATGCCGGCAACAGCGGCGCCCCCGTCCAACAACCAACCGGGCCAGTCGCACCAACGCCAAGTCCAGAACAAAGCTGGCTGACAATTACACCACCCACTACCAGTCTGTCGATTTATGAAGGAGAAGTGCAGTCTTTCAATATCACTGCCACTTCCAATAAGACCATCAGCACACCGATTAATATCGCTATCGTTGATAAAAAGGGGGTCATTTCTACCGACGTTCACGTGGAAGCACTGTCCCAGTTGCAGTACCGTGCCACTTTGCAGACTTCTTCCATACTGGCTGTTGGAACGTATTCCACCAGTCTTGAATTGCGACTGTGCGAAGACAATCCAACGGTGTGCAGTAAACCGATCACCGGCTCGCCATGGCAGATCCCGATTCAAGTCACTGTCAAGCCAGGTACCGCGCTTACACCGCTAAAGGCTCTTCCTGGCCTAGCCGGCTGGACGACCTTCCAGGGCAACGCTGCGCACACCGGCTATGTTCCAGCTAATTTCAATGCCGCCAATTTTGCACGTCGCTGGTCCGGCCTCCTGGGTCGTCCGGGCGATACGGTCGAATTCGCTCACGATGGCGGCATGCTGTACGGCGTCGCGCATAACGCAAACACTGGGCACTATGAAGTTTTTGCAATCAACGAAGAAACCCGTCAGGACCTGTGGCGCAAAGATATGGGAACGTTGTACCAGGTCAACCCAGTCGCAATTGGCAATGGCAAGGTCTATGTGACGTCCGCCGGCCACCAGGACACCTACTTCTGGGAATTCGATCAGGCCACTGGTTCACTCGTAAGCAAGACTGCGCTGTCGTCGCAGTGGGAGAAGTACAAGGCTCCAACGGTGGTCGGCCAGAACGTATACACTAACAGTGGCTACTACGGCGGCATGGTGAAATTCGACTCTGTCAACCATTCCGTCGCCTGGTCCAATTACACTCTGCCCCAATACGACAATTGGACTCCCGCAGTTGACGACAACTATGCCTACGCTTACATGAACGGTGCCCTGTATGCCGTCAACGTGAAGGATGGCGCGACCGCATTCAAGATCGTGGACGTCGGCAATCAATGGAGCGGCTACGACGGCAATGTCATGGCACTGGCTGGAACACGTGGATTTGTGGTTAACAGCAATCGACTGATCGCCTTCGACCTGACCTTGCGTACAATGGCCTGGGCTGTGAACGGCCCCTCCTCCGGCATGGCCGCATACGCTAAGGACGTAGTGTACATTTTGAATGCCAACGGAAGCGTACTGGAAGCGCGTTCGCCTGCGGATGGTCATCTTCTGTGGTCCTCCGATACTCTGGTTGGCACTGAGAACGACACCAGCTTCAACAATATAGTCCTGACCAACAACCTGGCTTTTGTCAGTTCCAATACGTCGACGCTGGCGATCGACCTCGCCACGCATAAGACCGTGTGGAACTATGCATTAGGCGGCGCCCTATCGATTTCGAATCGTGGCGTGCTTTACATTTCCAACAGCAGCGGCAAGGTCGCTGCAATCAATCTGCAGTAATCGTCGAGCTGGTCGATAAGTTGTAAGACCAATTTAGGACCTGCCCAAGACAAGCTGCGTGTTCTGCAYGTGGCTTGTCATCAAGTATTCACATTCCCTTGGTACTGTACCGCCCGTTGTTATCGTTCACAATTATGAACGGTATTGCACTGGTCTTACCATTTTCTAACTCATCCAGGGGAATACACGTGGCAAATCCTATGCTTGCCCGCGCCATTCGCGCGGCTTTTACCGGCGGTAGCGCCGCTCTGTTGACGATGGCGGCCCTGCCGCTGCACGCGCAAGAGTCGGCCGATGCCGCTGCGCCAGCCGCCGAAGCGTCCGTCACGCCCGACGCGCCTTCCGGTGACGTGGTGGTGGTGACCGGTACGCCAAACAAGCGCACCAAGGTAAAAGCCAGCTACTCCATCACCACCATTAACGAAGAAGCGCTGCGCCTGCAAGCGCCGACCTCCGTGACCGAAGCCATGAAATCGGTGCCGGGCTTCTGGGTGGAGTCGTCGGGCGGCGAAGCATCGGGCAATATCCGCGCACGCGGCATCCCTGTGGACGGTTTCGGTTCCGTCACCCTGCTGGAAGACGGCATGCCGGTGCAGCACGACCCGTCGCTGGGCTACCTGAATGCCGACCAGGCCTTCCGCCTGGACGAAACCATCGACCGTATCGAGGTGGTGCGCGGAGGCCCGTCCTCCGTGTTCTACACCAACGCACCGGCCGGCGCGATCAACTTCCGCTCCCGTGAAATCGGCGACCACCCGAATGGCCTGATCAAGTTCAGCATCGGCGACTACAACATGAAGCGCGTGGACTTCTGGTACGCCACACCGCTGAAGGACGACTACGGCATCGGCATCGGCGGCTTCTACCGCCAGGACGACGGCGTGCGCGATCCGGGCTTCAAGGCCAACGACGGTGGCCAGATCCGCCTCAAGCTGACCAAGGAAATCGACCATGGCCGCATCACCTTCGATGCCAAGCACCTGGACGACAAGGTCGCGCTGTTCCTGGCGATCCCGATGCGCACCTACCCGGATGGCGAGATCCGCACCATCCCCGGCTTTGACGGCAACTACGGCACCGTGGCCGGACCGCAGACCCAGATCGTCGACCAGAAAATGGGCAACGGCGGCACCTATCACTTCGACAACAGCGACGGGACCCACGTGCGCCGCAATCAGCTGAGCCTCAACATCGAAAAGGAACTGGGCGACTGGAAACTGACCGATGGCCTGCGCTATTCGAAGACCGAAACCCAGCGTAACGGCGTGTTTGCCAACCAGCTGCTGAGCGTTGCGGCCTTCCTGAAGCAATCGCAATCCCTGCTGTCCTATGTTCCGGGCGCCACCCAGCTTGGCCTGCAGTACACCAAGCAACCGGGCACCAACTACGTCGATCCGAATGGGCTGATCATCGTCGGCGGCCTGCGCGGCGTGACCCTGCCGCTGGAAGAAGTGACCAACGATCTGCGCATCTCGCGCGCCTTCGATATCGCCGGCCAGCGCCACGAAGTGACCGCGGGTTATTACTACGCGCGCTTCAACCAGCACTTCAGCCGCTATTCCTCCTCCGTGCTGCTGGGCGCGCAGAGCCAGGCCCCCCTGATCGACCTGGTAGGCCTGGACGCATCCGGTAAACCGCTGGGCTCCATCACCGACCACGGCATCTACAACTACGGCTACGAGTCGGAAAACGCGAACGGCATCTCGAAGACCAACGCCTTCTACCTGGCTGACGAATGGCAGATCAACCCGCAGCTGCGCGTTGACGGCGGCCTGCGCTGGGAACAGGTGAACACCTCCGGCCAGACCGAGCGCCAGGCCAATGTGAACCTGGGCACCTTCGCTACGTCCAAGATCCGCACCGGCACCGGCGTGTTCGACTACTACGACCACACCTTCAATAAAACCGGCTGGACCCTGGGCGCGAACTACCAGCTGGCGCCGAACTTCGGCGTCTTCGGCCGCTGGACCAAGGCCTTCCACCTGCCGAATCTGAGCTCCTACATCACCAGCCCGACCGCCACCCCGATCATCCAGACCATGGATTTGGGC
>NZ_JBFRDW010000019.1:0-20739 GCF_052113985.1 Pseudoduganella sp. RAF53_2
TAGGGTATCCACATCAGCAATGTCGCCACGGCGACCAGCGCCAGAATATAGAGTTCTGAAGAGAGTTTCATGAGGGGCCGCCTTCCCGATTATTGAATCAGCAGACCCAGAGGCGCCAGCGGGCCGACGTGCATGAACTCATACTTGGCGTAGCCATGAGCGGTGAGTGGCAGGGCGCCGATGGTTTCCTCGGCTTCCTGGATGGAGTCCACATTCATCAGGAAAATCACGCCAGGCTTATCGAGGCGGAACCAGAACTGTTCGATTTTGCCGCCCAGGTAGAGCTGCAGCGTGGCCGGCACTTCGGTTGGCATGATTTGCTGCTTTTGTTCCGGCGAGAGCGGTTTGTCGATCGATGCAACGGCTAATACTTTCATGTGAATCTCCTTTGATCAGTGTTCATTGCGAAGCGCAACGGTGATCACTGTAGCCTCGGCATGAAGAACCCGGTATAGTCGTAAATGACATCTTTAGGGTCATTTACGCCATGCGCATTTCCATCCTCGCCCTGGACGGTTTGTTCGATACCGGTTTCACAGCCATCCTCGATACGCTCTCACTCGCCAACAAGTTCTCCGCCCGGCAACTGGGCGGAACGCCATATTTCGACCTGTCCATCGTCGGTGTGCGAAAGAAGGTGCATTCGGCGCAGGGACTGCCAATTCCGGTGAAGCCGATTTCGGCGGACTTGAAGCCGGACTGGATCATCGTCCCAGCGCTGACCACCAGCACGCCCGAGGAACTGCTGCCCGCGCTGGCGCGGCCGGAAGTCAGGAAAGCCAGGGAGCAGCTGCTGGCCTGGCATGCCGAGGGCGCGCGTATCGCCGCTTCCTGCATCGGCAGTTTTGTGCTCGCGGAGACTGGCTTGCTCGACGGCCGGCCTGCGACGACCACCTGGTGGCTCAGCCCCCTGTTCCGCCAGCGCTATCCGAATGTGCTGCTCGACGAAACCCGCATGCTGGTACCGACCGATGTTGGCGTAACGGCCGGCGCGGCCATGGGCCACCTTGATCTCGCGCTATGGCTGGTGCGCCGCGCCAGTCCGGAGCTGGCCATTCTGGTGTCGCGCTACCTGCTGGCGGACATACGTTCCTCGCAAGCTGCCTACATCATTCCCAATCATCTGGCGCAGGCTGACCCGCTGATTCAGCGTTTCGAACGATGGGCGCGGGATAATCTGAAGACCGGCTTCTCGCTGCAGGAGGCTGCCGGAGCGCTGGCAGTTAGTCCGCGCACGCTGCAACGGCGTTGCCAGGAGGTGCTCGGCAAATCGCCGCTGGCCTACTTCCAGGACCTGCGCGTCGAACACGCGCAATCGCTGCTTCACGGCAGTGGCATGGGGCTGGAAGCCATCGCAGCGGAAGTTGGCTACGACGACGGCGCCACCTTGCGCAAGCTTCTCCGGCAACGCCTGGGACGCGGCGTGCGCGATCTGCGCGCCGACCTTCGCTAACCGCGGCAAGCGCTTTCCGCTATGATGGCCGAATGACCAAACGCCAAACAAGCCCCTCTCACAAGCCGAAAGACCCGGATGCGCCAGTGCGCGTACTGCGGCAATTCCGCATGATATTCAATGCAGTGCGGACGCATTTCAGCCAGATCGAGCGCGATGCGGGCATTGGTGGCGCGCAGTTGTGGGCGCTCAGCGAGATCGCCGCCAGCGACGCGATGGGCGTGACGGATTTATCGAAGGCGCTGGACATCCACCAGTCGACCGCCAGCAATCTTGTTCGCACCCTGGTTGAACGCCAGCTGGTCACCGTCGTCAGGCGCACCGAAGATCGCCGCGCTACGCAGCTGGAGATTACCGGGCAAGGACGCGAAGTCCTTGGCGGCGCTCCCGCGCCGTTCAAAGGCGTGCTGCCTGCGACGCTTGAGCAGCTGGACCCGGCCTTGCTGGAACGGCTGGAACAGGATCTTGCCATTCTCCTCGCTGCGCTGGGCGGCGACGATACAAGCGCTAAGACGCCGCTGGCGGAGTTGTAGCCTTGGTTTGCACGGCGTCCAGTTGCAACTGGGCCAGTGCGCCATACAAAGGGGGACTGAGCACGCGCGAAATTGTGCCGGCAACCACTGCACACGCCATCAGGCTTAGTACCATTGCGTGGCCATCCACCATCTCCATCACGATGATGAAGGAAGTCAGCGGCGCCTGGGTCGCCGCGGCGAGGAAGCCGACCATGCCCAGGGCAATCAGCGCCGGGGCGAAGGGATAATGCGTCAGCGCCGCGACGTTGCTGCCCAAGCCGGCGCCGATCGCCAGCGAAGGCGCAAAGATGCCGGCCGGTGCACCTGACCACACCGTCAGCCAGGTAGCCAGAAACTTCAGCGCGCCGAAGTCCGCTGCCACGGCATGCGAGCCGTCCAGCAGAGCGCGCGTCGATCCGTAACTGCTGCCAAATATGGCGCCATGGCTGACGATGCCGATGACTGCCACGGCAAGGCCGCAGACCGCAGCGAAACGGATGGGAAAACGGCCACGCAGGTGGCTGGCAAAATCCCGCGTACCGCCGCGGAGTGACGTCAGCAGAAGGCGCGCGAACAGGCCGCCCGCTATGCCTGCCACCAGGGTGGTCAGGAATCCCGGCCAAAGCAAGTCCATGCCGATCGGGCCGGGATGAATCACGCCAAAGTAGGTGGCATTGCCCCCGATGGAAACCGCAATCAGGCCCGCCAGCACAATGCCGGCCACAATCAAGCCGCTGCTGCGTTGTTCCGGCGTTCTCGCCAGCTCCTCGATGGCAAACATGACACCCGCCAGCGGCGTATTGAACGCCGCGGCGATACCGGCAGAACCACCAGCAATCAGCAGGCCGCGTGAGTTGATCACCGATTGGCTGGGCAGGAAGCGGCGAGCCGCCAGCATCACGCCGGCCGCGATCTGCACCGAAGGCCCTTCCCGCCCCAGCGACAAGCCGGCAAGCAGTCCGGTCGCAGTCAGCAGGATTTTGGACAGGCTCAGACGAAGTGAAACAAATCGTCCGCGTTCGCCTTGCGGTAGTGCCGGGTCGAGCGCCACCATCACCTGCGGAATGCCGGAACCCGCGGCGCCTTGCGCATAGCGTCTGGTGGCCCAGACGATGGCGGCGCACACCAGCGGCATCCAGAGCAGCGTCAGCCACCAGCTCCAGGCCACAAAGCGGGTGAAGAGTTCAAATGCGATTTCGGCAAGACGCGTAAAACCGACCACGACGAGTCCGGCCGCCGCCGCCGCGCCGATGACGACTGCCCGCGAACGCCACAACTCAGGTGTGCCGAATTCCCGCTTGAATGCAGAGCGGATGTCGTGGCGATGTCGTTTCATGTGAAAGCTTAAAACCTGGCGGCTGAGGGGCTTCCATTATAAAGGTACATTTGGACAAATGTATTTTCAGGGCTGCCGGTATCGCATCGCCTCCACGAAAAGCGCGAAGGCGGGCGACGCCAGGCGGTGGCTGGGGTAGTAAAGGTGGTAGCCGGGAGATGGCGGGAGCCAGTCGTCCAGCACGCGCACCAGGCGTCCAGCGGCGAGGTCTTCCCGCACGACGGATTCGGGCAGATAAGCCAGGCCATGTCCGGCCAGTGCCGCTTGCAGGATCATGGGGCTCAGGTTGAATATGCACGGTCCCTCGACCTGCACCGTCAAGGCCTGGCCGTCCTTCTCGAATTCCCAGGGCATCATGCCGCCATGCGTGGGGTAGCGAAGGTTGATGCAGCGGTGCTGCGTCAGATCTTTTGGAGTGAGCGGGTGTGGGCGTCCTTCAAAATACGACGGCGCGCCGACAACGGT
The DNA here is from genome assembly GCF_052113985.1 of Pseudoduganella sp. RAF53_2. NCBI lineage: Bacteria > Pseudomonadati > Pseudomonadota > Betaproteobacteria > Burkholderiales > Oxalobacteraceae > Pseudoduganella > Pseudoduganella sp. RAF53_2. Next base: position 3,770 of record NZ_JBFRDW010000019.1, read on the forward strand.
AAAGCGGTGATCGGGGCTGATGCGCACAGCCACCATATCCTTGGCCACCTGATCTCCCAGGCGCACGCCGGCATCAAAGCGTTCCGCCACAATATCGATCAGGCGGTGCTCCACATTCACTTCCACCACAATGTCCGGGTACTCGTGCAGAAAGCCCGTCAGCCTGGGCCAGATCACGGCTTCGGCAGCATGAAAAGAAGAGGAAATACGAATCGTACCCGCCGGCTTGTCGCGCAGGACCGACAAGCCGGCAAGCTCCGATTCAATTTCATGAAAACGCGGACCCAGCTTGCTCAGCAAACGCTCGCCTGCCACGGTAGGCGTCACGCTGCGCGTGGTACGCGACAGCAGGCGCACGCCGAGGCGCGTCTCCAGCGCGCGCACCGTCTGGCTTAACGCAGACTGCGACACGCCCAGTTGCGCGGCAGCCTTGGTAAAGCTGCCTTCACGCGCAACGATCAGGAAGGCGAAGATGTCATTGAAGTTTTCACGCATGCGGCATTATGACAGCGCTTATCGGTTCACCATTTTCATGAACTGGGCCGCATAACGGTCGCCCGTCACCTTGACGCTGGAGACGGCGCTTTCGATATCGCGCAGATCGCCGGCGCTTAGCACAACGTCTGCCGCCGCATTGTTCTCTTCCAGGCGATACAGCTTGGTGGTGCCTGGAATCGGCACAATCCACGGCTTCTGCGCCAGCAGCCAGGCCAGTGCAATCTGCGCCGGTGTCACGCCCTTGCCCGCCGCGATGGGCGCCAGCACGTCAACCAGCGCGCGGTTGGCCTTGCGCGCATCCGGATCGAAGCGTGGCACCTTGTTGCGCCAGTCGTYGTCGGTGAACTGCGTGTTCTCATCGATGGTGCCGGTCAGGAAGCCTTTGCCCAGCGGGCTGAATGGTACGAAGCCGATGCCCAGTTCTTCCAGCAGCTGCAAGATGCCCTGCTCCGGATCGCGCCACCACAGCGAATATTCGCTTTGCAGTGCCGCCAGTGGCTGCACGGCGTGCGCGCGGCGGATTGCATCGGCGCCTGCTTCGCTCATGCCGAAGTGCTTTACCTTGCCTTCCTTGATCAGGTCCTTCACCGTGCCCGCTACATCTTCGATCGGCACATTCGGGTCGACGCGATGCTGGTAGAACAGATCGATGCGATCCGTCTTCATCCGTTTCAACGCGGCTTCCGCCACGTCGCGGATGTTTTCGGGGCGGCTGTCCAGGCCGGAGGTGGGAATACCGTTGGCGAAGCCAAACTTGGTCGCCAGCACCACCTCATCGCGGAACGGCGCCACCGCCTCGCCCAGCACTTCCTCGTTGACGAAGGGACCATAAGCCTCGGCGCTGTCGAAGAAATTCACGCCGCGCTCAAACGCCGCTTGAATCAGTTTGACGGCGTCGCCGCGTCCCATCGGCACACCGTAGGCATAGCTCAAGCCCATGCAGCCGAAACCAAGAGCCGAAACTTCCAGCCCGCTTTTCCCAAGTTGTCGTGTTTGCATAATCAATCTCCTTTGCGATGGCTGCACTTTAGCTGCGGGAGATTAATTTGATTAGATGGGTAAATCTGGATGAGCTTATAAGGCCAGCTAATTAATTGTGGCCGAAGTCTTGCCGCGCACATTGCGAACGATAACTTCGTGCAGCGTGACATCCTTTACCGGCAGCGTTGGCTCGTCTTTGATCTCGCTCACGAAAGCCGCCTCGCCGACAATCACATTGCTGACATGCAGGCCCTCAATTGGCGTCAGGCGCCGTTCGTAGGTCGGCACCAGCGTGCGCCACTGGTAGAGAACATCGGTGTCCACGCACAGCACGCCGCCTGCAATGCTGGTCGCGCTGACGTTCGACATGTGAATATTGCGCACATAGCCACCGCGCCGCTCGTTGGTTTTCACGAACAGCAGGTTGTTGATGGTGCTGCGCACGGCGGAACCGTTGTGATCAAAGTGGCAGTTATCCACAAACACATTTTCGATACCGGCCGATAGTTCGCTGCCGATGGCCATCAGCTGGTGGCCATTCTTCACACGGCAGTTGCGCATCACGATATTTTTGGACGGGACGCCCAGCCGCCATGCATCCTGGTCGCGTCCCGATTTCACCGAAATTGCATCGTCGCCCTGGTCGAATACGCAATCTTCGATCAGCACATTCTGCGACATCTCAGGATCGACGCCGTCGTTATTGTGGCCATTTGCCTTGATCTTCACGCGGCGTATCACCACGTCGCGGCACAGGAAGGGATGCAGCACCCAGAACGGGCTGTCTTCGATGCTGATGTCTTCGATCAGTACATTGCGGCAGCGGTTGAACTGCACGAACTGCGGGCGCAGATTCGCCTGTCCCTCAGTCATCTGCCGCTCGCTGACCGGAACGCCTTTCGCGGCCTGGTGATACAGCGCGATCAGCGCATCCATATGCGGCTTGGGACGCGCGTACCAGACCTTCCACACATCCAGCTTCGCCTGCAGCTTGCCTTCGCCGGTAATCGCGACGTTTTCGCAGTCGTAGGCATAGACCAGGGGCGAATAGTTGTAGCACTCCAGTCCCTCCCATGACGAGAGCACGGCGGGCAGATAATCGGCCGGATCGGAGGAGAACAGCAGCGTCGCGCCCTTTGCGAGATGCCGGTTCACATTGCTCTTGAGGTGTACCTTCCCCGTCAGCCACACTCCGGCCGGAACAACAACGGTGCCAGATCCCGCAGCATGCGCGGCAGCGATGGCCTGTTCGATGGCGGCGCTGTTCTTGCGCTGATCATCGGGCACGGCGCCGAAATCGGTGATGAGAAATTGCGGACTGCCCGAGAAATCCGGCACGGCGATCGACGGCATGTCGAACGGTGCATCGACGCGCACAAAGCGCTGCCGCGGCGCCGGCGCCAAACCGGCGCAGGCAGCAAGCAAGGGAACGGCAAAACCGGCGAACATCACGGTTCGCCGCGAGAGATTCGGAGCATTCATCCGGCCATACTAATGCAGCGGGCGCGGACGAAAACACGGTGAGCGCAATCGCTCACCATGTTGAGCCAATCAGGCGCGCTTCGGCAGCTTCCAGTCCGGACGTACCCAGTGGCAGGTGTAGCCGTTCGGGATGCGCTCCAGGTAGTCCTGATGCTCAGGTTCTGCTTCCCAGAACGGTCCCGCAGGCGCGACTTCCGTCACCACCTTGCCCGGCCACAGGCCGGAGGCGTTCACGTCGGCGATGGTGTCTTCCGCCACGCGCTTCTGCTCGTCGCTGCCATAGAAAATCGCGGAGCGGTAGCTGGTGCCGATATCGTTGCCCTGGCGGTTAGCCGTGCTCGGGTCGTGGATCTGGAAGAAGAACTCCAGGATCTGGCGATAGCTGATCTTGTCGGGATCAAAGATCACCTCGATGCCCTCGGCATGCGTACCGTGGTTGCGGTAAGTCGCGTTAGGCACATCGCCACCCGTATAGCCCACGCGCGTGGAAATCACCCCGGGTTGGCGGCGCAGCAGCTGCTGTACGCCCCAGAAGCATCCGCCGGCAAGAATGGCGGTTTCGGTTCGTGTCGTCATTTGAATTCCTCCTAGGCTCTCAAGATGGGGCCAATCGGCTTATTTGGCAAGCTTGACCAGAGGTTGATCTTTTTTCACGATATACGTCGCCAGTTCGGACGCCTTGCCCTCGCCCAGCACGCGCACGGAGTGGTTCACGCCGGCCGGAATGTAGACGGCATCGCCGGTCTTCAGCACGACCGGCTCGCGGCCTTCCAGCGCGTATTCCATGGTGCCTTCCAGGACATAAGCAATTTCTTCGCCCGGATGCGAGTGCGCCGGCGCAGTCGAATGAGCGGGGAAGTCCACGCGCACCTGAATTACCTCGGTGCCTGGCACACTATGCTCGTGGCGCAGGACTTCAGTGCGGGTGAGGCCAGCCATCTGCTGGGCACTTGTCAGGCCCGCAACGCCCAGCAGGGCAGCGGCGATCAGTTTGTGAGCGGTCTTCATGGTATCCATCCTTTGAAAAGTTCAATGAATGGATTTATACGCTTGCCCTGCAATTGATGTGTGTCGCAATGTGTATGGCTCGACTCCGTACACAAAATTCTACAAAGCGCTAAAGCGGTTCGCCGAACGTCACCGTGACGCATAGGCCGCGGCCATCGGCGCCTTCGCCGAGCGTGACGTTTGCCCCGTGGTTGTGGGCGATATTGCGGACGATGGAGAGGCCCAGGCCCGCGCCCCAAACGGTATTACCCTCCGGCCGGTAGAAGCGGTCGAACAGGCGCTCGCGGTGTTCCGGCGCGACGCCGGGGCCGTTGTCGCGCACGCGCAGTACCGGCCAGCCTTTTTCCAGCTCTGCGATCACGTCGACGCGTCCGCCGGCCTGTGTATAACGCATGGCGTTGTCCACAAGGTTGTTGAGCAGGACGCGCAAGCCATCCGGATCGGCCTGCACATGCACTGGCGTTGGTGCGACGGCGCCGAGGTCGATGCCGCGGCTGTCGGCAATCGTCGCGTAATCGGATACCACCCCGCGCAGCAGATCGCCCAGCTCCACTTGCTGCAGTTGCGCGGCGCTGTGGCCCGCTTCAAAGCGCGCCATACTGAGCAGCTGCTGCATCAGGTGCGTGCTGCGATCGAGGCGTTCATGCAGCTTGGCCATCGCATGTGCGCGCGCTTCCGGGGTCGACGCACGTTCRGCCAGTTGCAGCTGAAGTTTCAACGCCGTCAGCGGCGAGCGCAGTTCGTGGGCCGCATCAGCCACGAAGGTGCGCTGTGCAGCCAGGGTTTCGTCGAAGCGCTCCAGCAGCACATTCAGCGCCTGCACAACGGGCGCCAGTTCGGCCGGCCAGCCTTCGCGGCTCAAGGGATCGAGTGTGCTGGGCGAACGGTCTTCCACTGCGCGCGCCAGGCGATCCAGTGGCCCCATGGCGCGTCGGATCACGATCAGCACCAGTACCACCAGCACGCCGACGAAGGCGATCAGGGGAAGCCCGGTGCGCAGCACGATATGCGCCGCCATGGCATTGCGAATCGCGATCGGCTGGCTGGCCTGCACATACAGGTTGTGATGCAGCTCGCCGTACACGCGCCACTCTGCGCCCCTCACACTGCGCGTCGAGAAACCGTTCAGGTCGTAGCGCTGGGTGGGCGGATGCGGGCGCGAGGCAAACAGCAGCGTGCCTTTCAGGTCCCATACCTGCAGGATGAATTCCTCTTCGGGATCTTCCGGCGCAGGCAGGGCGGCGTTCGCCGCGAATTCATCCGGCAGTGCGCTGACCAGCTGGCGCAATTGCAGATCGGCCAGCTCGCCGGTTTCGATTTGCAGGGAGCGGTACAGCACAAAGCCGGCGCCGATGGCGGTGACCAGCGTGCCGCACAGCAGGCCAACCAGCAGCTGTTTGCGGATGGTCCTCATTCGGCCGGGCCGACTTTGTAGCCCACACCGCGCACGGTCTGAATCAAGCCCTGGTCGAATTTCTTGCGCAAGTGGTGCACGTAGACGTCGATGGTGTTGCTCTCCACTTCCGCATTCCAGCCGTACAGCTTTTCTTCCAGCTTGCTCTTGCTGACCACGGTGCCCGGTTCGTCGAGCAGTGCGCGCAACACGGCGAATTCACGTGCGGACAAGGTCACCGGCGCGCCGTCAAAAGCCGCTTCGTGCGTGGCAAGGTTCAGCGTCAGACGGCCGTGATTGATGATGGACGACGTGCGCGATACGCGGCGCCGCAGCAGGGCGCGAATGCGCGCCAGCAGCTCATCGAGATCGAATGGCTTGATGAGGTAATCATCGGCGCCCGCATCAAGGCCTTCCACGCGCGCAGCCGTGCTGTCGCGCGCCGTTACCACCAGCACCGGCACATCCATGCCGCGCGTACGCAAACTGCGCAACACATCCATACCCTGCTTGCGGGGCAGGCCGAGATCCAGCAGCACGAGGTCGTAAGCCTGAGTTGACAACGCCAGCTCGGCACTCGCGCCATCGCGCGCCCAGTCCACTGCATAGTTCTCTGCAAGCAGCCCGCCCTCGATACTGTCGCCGATCATCGGATCGTCTTCAACCAGTAACAATCGCACAGTAACCTCTTCTAATTAGGTCCGGCCATTATAGCCAGCAGCCGGTTAACGCAGTCTTAACCAAATGTTTGATACGGTAACACCGTCGCAGATGGAAAACGGAAAGGCTATGCAAATCGATCAACAAGCTGCCCTGCTGAATAAGCCAGTGCAAGCCGCTACGCCTGTTCTTCCTTCAGCCGTTCGCAACTGGCGTACCTGGATGGTGCTGGCCGTTGCCGTGCTGTTGCTGGCCCGCTTCGCGCTGATGATCGCAGCGCCGCTTGCCGATACCACCGAAGCCCGCTACGGCGAACTGGCGCGCCAGACCGCCATGAATGGCTATTGGCTGATGCCGCATATGGATGCGCAAACGCCCTTCTTCGCCAAGCCGCCGTTGTCCACCTGGATCAGCGCTGCGTCGATGAAACTGTTTGGCGTAAATGAATTCGCGGCGCGCCTGCCGGACTTCCTCGCTGCCCTGCCGGCGCTGTGGATCAGTGCACTGTTCGCATCCGCGCTTGGCGTGCGCCAGCGCTGGCTGGTGGTGCCGGTGCTGTTTGCCTCGCCGCTGTTCTTCGTCAGTGCCGGCGCTGTCATGACAGACTCCGCGCAAATGACCATCATCTGGGCGGCGCAATACTGTGCATGGCGCGCGCTCGACACCACGCGCAAGCAAGGCAGCAGCTGGCGCCTGGGTTTCTGGGCCTTGATCGGACTGGGTGCGCTCTCAAAAGGCCTTGCTACCTGGGCACTGATCGGCATGCCAATGATTGTTTACGCCCTGCTGCAGCGCCGCGCCATGCAGATGCTGCGCCAGGTATGGGACTGGGCCGGTGTGGCGCTCGCCTGCGCGATCTTCCTGCCGTGGTATATCGCCGCTGAACGCGCATATCCCGGCTTTGTGAATTACTTCATCGTGGGCGAGCACTTCTCGCGCTTCCTGGTGCCCGGCTGGACGGGCGACCGCTACGGCTTTGCACATCGCCAGCCTTTTGGCGCCATCTGGGTGTTCTGGATTGGCGCTGCCCTGCCATGGATGTATGTCTTTTTCCCACGTGTCACGGCTGTGCTGCGCCGCCGTGTTGCACTGGACCCGCTGAGCTGCTTCCTGTGGTGCGCGACCCTGGTGCCACTTGTGTTCTTCACGTTCAGCCGCAATATCATCTGGACCTATGCGTTGACGGCCTTGCCATCGTTTGCGGTGCTGGTGGCCCAGCATATCGAGAACAGCTCCGCGCAGGCACAGCGCCGCACGGCTGCGGGTCTGTTCATCTTTGCGCTGCTGGTTGCGGTGGCGACGCCGCTGGTCGTCAAGCAGATCGGCCGCAATTCGGATCGCGCGCTGGTGCAGGAATTCTACAAACTGGCCCCAGCTGGAACCATGCTGCAATACGCAGGAAACCCGGCCTTCTCGTCGGCGTTTTACACGCGCGGCAAGTTGCAGCACGTCAGCGGCGTTGGCCAACACAAGGGATATGTGGTTGTCGATAACGGCGATGTACATGGCGCGCAGGTGCTGTTTGCCAACTCGCGCCGCTCACTGGTGGAGGAAAAATGATGCCTACCAGATCAATCTCCCTCAAGCGGGGCTCGCGCCATTCGATTTCGGTCGTGCTGCCCGTATTGAACGAAGCAGAGTCGCTGTCCAAGCTRCTGCCGCAGCTGGCTGACACGCTGGCCCAGACCGATATGGATTGGGAGATCGTGATCGTCAACGATGGCGGTACCGATAATCTCGATGAAGTCGTTGCTGCCTTCGAACGCAACCGCGTGTACAGCAATGTGCAGCTACTGCGGCTGTCCCGCAACTTCGGCAAGGAAGCCGCGCTGACCGCAGGTCTGACCGCGGCGCGTGGCGATGCCGTGATCTGCATGGACGGCGATGGCCAGCATCCCGTGACGATGATCCCTCTGCTGATTTCCTACTGGCGCGAAGGCGACGATATGGTCGTGCCGGTGCCGGAATCGCGCGCCCACGAACCGCGCTGGCTGGCCTGGGCCAAGCGCAGCTTCTACCGCTTCATGCAAAGCGGCGAACGTTTTGAGATTCCGCCAAGTGCCGGCGACTTCCGCCTGATGGACCGCCGTGTGGTGAACGCCCTGCTGCAACTGCCGGAACGCGCGCGCTTCATGAAAGGCCTGTACGCCTGGCTGGGCTTCCGTTCGCGCCTGGTGCCGTTTGAAGTGCAGGAGCGTATGGCGGGCARCACCAAGTTCCCTCTGCGCCGCCTGGTCGAACTGGCGTCGCTGGGCGTTACCTCCTTCTCGATGAAGCCCTTGCGCTTCGTGTCCGGCGTGGGCGCGCTGATTTCGCTGGGCGCCCTAAGCTACGGTGTGTACATCATGGTGGAGACGCTCATCGTCGGCAATCCGGTTTCCGGCTGGGCGACGCTGGCTTCGGGCATCATGCTGTTGTCCGGCATTCAGCTGCTCTGTCTTGGCGTGATCGCGGAGTACCTGGGCCGCCTGTTTGAAGAAGCCAAGCAACGTCCCTTGTACGTGCTGGATGAATGCACCGACCATAGCCGCCTGGGACAGTCGGAGCCGGTGATGAAAGCCGCCCGTTGAAGAGCATCATTATCAACGCCGACGATGTCGGCATGCACCCGGCCGTCGATGACGGCGTAGCGGCCCTGGTATCGCAAGGCATCGTGACCGCAGCGAGCGTGATGGCGCTGGGCAGTCCCGACCGCAATGCGCTGACTCATATGCGCAAATACGGCGCCAGCCTGGGCCTGCATCTGGACTTCACCAGCGAGATGGCGCACCGTCAGCAGCACAGCAAGCGCACGGTTGCGGCGACGATTGTCGAAGCCTGGGGGGGCCGCCTCGATCCGCTGATCACACGCGAAGCGGTGCGCTATCAGTTTCACCGCTACTGCGACCTCACCGGTGCGCTGCCCGATTTCGTGGACGGTCACGAACATGTGCACCAGTTCCCCGTGATCCGCGATGCCTTGTTCGAAGTGCTGGCGGAAGCGGCGCCGGGTAAGCGTATCTGCATCCGCAATACGTCGCCGATGCGCTGGCGTGGCGGCAAGGCGGCCATCATTGCTGCGCTGGGCGCTTCCGCCGTGCAGCGTCTGGCGCAGCGCGGGGGACATCACTGCAATGCCGATTTCTTCGGCGTGTACGACCTGTCCAGCAATGCCGACTTGCCGAAATACTGGCGTGGCTGGCTCTCATCGCAGAAAGTCTCCGGTGCGCTGGCCATGTGCCACCCGGCATCGGCCGCCCGCAGCCTGGAACCCTTCCGGCTGCGCGAATTCCTCTTCCTCGGCAGCCCGCAATTCATCGATATGCTGGCCGAGTTCAAGGTTCAGCCTAGGCCGTGGTCGCGCGCCTGACCGTGTTCGCACCGTGCACCATCGCCTGCAAGCTCGATTCGAAAAAGTTGTAGGGATAGGGCGCAGTCGTGGCGCTTGCTGCGTCCAGCCGGGCGCGCAGTTCCGCGGGCAGCTCGAATTCGAGCGCGCCCAGATTGTCTTCCAACTGCGCCTGCTTGGTGGCGCCAACCAGCACGGTCGCTACGCCGGGACGGTTCGCCACCCAGTTCACGGCCACCTGCGACATGCTGCGTCCCAGCTCGCGTGACACGTTTTCCAGCTCCGCCACGATGGCGAAATTGCGTTCATTAAAGCGATCGAAGACCGGATTGCCGCTGCCCTGCACAGTCTGCAAGCGACCCTCCCCGAACTGGCCCATATCCGACGGGCGGTATTTGCCGGACAACAGGCCGCTGGACAGCGGGCTCCACGCCATCACGCCCATGCCGTGCTGCATGCCCAGCGTGGTGAACTCGCGCTCGATGCTGCGCTCGATCAGCGAATATTCGAGTTGCAGCGCGGTGGGACGCTCATAGCCGCGCAGTTCGGCCATCGTCTGGGCGCGGCTGGCATACCAGGCCGGCACGTTGGAGAAGCCGATGTGGCGCACCTTGCCCTGGCGGACCAGATCATCCATCGTGCGCATCACTTCTTCGGCGGGCGTGACCATGTCCCAGGCGTGCAGCAAGTACAGATCGATGTAATCGGTGCCCAGACGCTGCAGCGAGCCTTCCACGGCGCGCAGGATGTTCTTGCGGCCATTGCCGCCGGCGTTCGGGTTGGAGGGATCGGCGCTGAAACCGAATTTGGTGGCGATCACCATGCGGTCGCGCAGCCCGCTGTCGCGCACAAATTCGCCCACCCAGCGTTCGGACTCGCCATTGGTGTACATATCGGCCGTGTCGATGATATTGCCGCCAGCCGTGGTGTAAGTGTCGAACATGCGGCGCGCGGTGGCCTTGTCGGCGCCCCAGCCCCAGTCGGTGCCGAAAGTCATGGCGCCCAGTGCCAGGCGGGAAACGCGCAGGCCGGATTGGCCGAGGGTGGTGTAGTCGTTCATGCTGATCTCCGTTGAGTGGATTGTCGATGGAGTCATCTTAGGCGGAGCTATTGCGCGGAAAAAGCGGTATAAAACCAATAACTCTTAAACAAATTCTTCATAATCCATGCGCCTGACCCAGCTGGATGGCCTGCTGGCCTTCGTTACCGTCGCCAAACATCGGGGTTTCACTGCCGCCGGGCAGGAACTGGAGCTGTCACCCGCCGCTTTGAGCCAGGCCGTGCGCGCGCTGGAGGAGCGCATGGGCGTGCGGCTGTTCAACCGCACGACGCGCAGCGTGTCGCTGACGGAAGCGGGCGCCGCCTACTTGGAACGTGTCGGGCCGGCGGTGGCGGATTTGCTGGATGCCAGTGAATCGTTGGCCCACTTCCGCGATCGTCCCTCCGGCCTGCTGCGGCTGAACACAAGCCGCGTGGTTGCCGCCTCGCTGCTGCGCGGCCTGCTGCCTGATTTCCTGGCGGCGCATCCGGAAATTGAAGTCGAGATGCATATCGACGACGGCTTCACCGATATCGTGGCCGAAGGTTTTGATGCCGGTTTCCGGCTCGGCGACAGCGTGGAGAAGGACATGGTTGCCGTGCCCTTCGGTCCGCCGATGCAGGTAGCGGTAGTGGGTTCGCCCGCCTATTTTGCCCGCCGCAAAGCGCCCGCCACCCTGGCCGACCTGCGCGAACACGATTGCATCCGCTTTCGCATTGCCAGTAGCGGCCAGTTTTTCAGATGGGAGTTTGTGGAGCATGGCCAGCCCGTTGAACATTCCGTGCGTGGCCCCTTCGCTTGCAACGATTCGCTGATGATGATGGAGGCGGCGCTCGATGGCCTGGGCCTGGCCTATACCTTCGATATGGCCGTCAGCGAGCACGTCGCCGCAGGCCGCCTGGTGCGCGTGCTGCAGGCTTATTGCCCGAGCTATCCCGGCATTTACATCTACTATCCCGGCCGCCGCCAGTTGCCGCCCAAGCTGCGGCGCTTCATCGATTTCGGCACCGCGCGCTTGCGCCCTAATCCTCGCGCAGAATCCTGATGGCGTCGCGCGCCATCTGGACCGCCAGCTCTTCCTGCGCAATGCCGCCTTTCAGCAGCAGATAGTTGAGGCGGCGCACGCGCGAATCCGTGGCCGAGGCGAAATCGCGTTCCTCGAAGCTGCGGTACAGCGCCAGGCGGGCTTCGTGGATCGCGAGGTGGCGTTCCATCTCGGCCTGTAGACCCGCCGGCCCAACCGCCGCTTCGGCGCGAATGCGCACCATCAGCGCGTCACGCAGAGGGCGGGGATCTTCCGCCTCGGTCACCCAGCGCTTCAGCTCTTCCACGCCGGCCGGCAGGATGCGGTACGCTCGTTTGCGGCCGCGGCCCGTCTCGGCGGGCAGGGACTCGATCCAGCCCGCTTCCTCCAGCCGCGCCAGTTCCCGGTAAATCTGCTGATGCGTCGCCGCCCAGAAATAGCCGATGGACTTGTCGAATCGCCGCGCCAGCTCGGAACCGGAGCCCGCTCGTTCGGACAGGGAAGTCAGCAGCGCGTGAGGCAGGGACATGGCGGGAAACTTTGAAAAAAGAACTACATCTTGCCCCAGCAGCGGTCATCAGACAAGTTTGTCGTCTTTATGCAACCAGTTGCAAAGACAAACGAACGGTCGTATATTTATGCAACCAGTTGCACAAAGAATGCATGACCATTGCATACACAAGGACTCCAATGACCGCCTACCCTCACCTGCTCGCCCCGCTCGACCTGGGCTTCACTACTCTGAAAAACCGCGTCCTGATGGGCTCCATGCACGTCGGCCTGGAAGAAATGCCGAACGGTTTCGAGCGCATGGCCGCCTTTTACGCCGAGCGTGCGCGCGGTGAAGTGGGCCTGATGGTCACTGGCGGCATTTCGCCCAACGAGGCGGGCCGTCCCTGGGGCGCAGGCGCCAAGCTGACCACGGAAAAGGAAGCGGCCAAGCACCGCATCGTGACCGACGCCGTGCACGAAGCGGGCGGCAAGATCGCCATGCAGATCCTGCACTTCGGCCGCTACGCCTATCACGACAACCTGGTGGCGCCGAGCGCCGTGCAGGCGCCGATCAACCGCTACACGCCGCATGAACTGAGCGCCGAAGAAGTCGAGCAGACCATACAGGACTTCGTGAACTGCGCGGCGCTGGCGCAGTCCGCCGGCTATGACGGCGTCGAGATCATGGGCTCCGAGGGGTATCTGATCAACGAATTCATCGCCGCCCGCACCAATCACCGCGACGACGAATGGGGCGGCAGCTACCAGAACCGCATCCGCTTCCCGGTGGAGATCGTGCGCCGCGTGCGCGAGCGCGTGGGCACCAATTTCATCATCATCTACCGCCTGTCCATGCTGGATCTGGTGGAGGGCGGCTCCACGCTGGACGAAGTGGTGCAGCTGGCGCAGGCCGTTGAGCAAGCCGGCGCGACCATCATCAACACCGGCATCGGCTGGCATGAAGCGCGCATCCCGACTATCGCCACCAAGGTGCCGCGCGCGGGCTACGCCTGGGTGACGAAGCAGCTGATGGGCAAGGTCGGCATCCCGCTGGTTGCCACCAACCGTATCAACACGCCGGAAGTGGCGGAAGGCGTGCTGGCGGAAGGCGCCAGCGATATGGTGTCGATGGCGCGTCCCTTCCTGGCCGACCCTTTCTTCATGCGGAAAGCGCGCGAAGGCCGCGCTGATGAAATCAATACCTGCATCGGCTGCAACCAGGCCTGCCTGGACCACACTTTCGGCGGCAAGCTGACCTCCTGCCTGGTGAATCCGCGCGCCTGCCACGAAACCGAACTGGTGATCGAACCGGCGGAAGCGAAGAAGCGTATCGCCGTGGTCGGCGCCGGTCCTGCGGGTTTGAGCTTTGCCACCACCGCCGCCGAGCGCGGACACGAAGTGGTGCTGTTCGATTCCGCCTCCGAAATCGGTGGCCAGTTCAACGTCGCCAAGAAAGTGCCCGGTAAGGAAGAGTTCTACGAAACCCTGCGCTACTTCCGCCGCCAGATCGAGCTGAAAGGCGTCGAGCTGCGCCTGAACACGCGCGCCAACGTGGACATGCTGGCCAAGGGTGATTTCGATGAAGTCGTGCTGGCCACCGGTGTTACGCCGCGCAAGCCGGACATCGACGGCATCGACCATCCGAAAGCCCTGGGCTACCTGGACGTTCTGCGCGATGGAAAGGCGGTCGGCAAGAGCGTGGCCGTGATCGGCGCCGGCGGCATCGGCTTCGACGTCAGCGAATACCTGACGCATGAAGGCGAGAGCGGCGCCCTGAATCCTGAAAAGTTCTATGCCGAATGGGGCATCGACACCCACTACGCCGAGCGCGGCGGCCTGCGCCAGCCGGACGTGGAAACCCCGCCGCGCAAGGTTTATCTGCTGCAGCGTAAGACCAGCAAAGTAGGCGATGGACTGGGCAAGACCACCGGCTGGATTCACCGCACTGGCCTGAAAGCGCGCCGCGTCGGCATGTTCGCCGGCGTGAACTACGACCGCATCGATGACGCCGGCCTGCACGTGACGGTAGGCGATCAGAAGCAGGTCCTGCCGGTGGATAATGTCATCATCTGTGCGGGCCAGGAGCCGCTGCGCGAGCTGCAGCAAGGCCTGCTGGACGCCGGCTGCCGAGTGCACCTGATCGGCGGCGCCGACGTGGCCGCCGAACTGGATGCGAAACGCGCCATCAACCAAGGCACCCGCCTGGCCGCCGAAATCTGATTTTCAACAGGAGGAGCCATGTCGCACATCGCCAAGCTGCATCCCGCCGCCGCCCGCTCTCTGGATCTGTGGCACACCATGGTCGCGAGCCGCGACCTGGCGCGCCTGCCGGAGATTGTCCATGCGGACGCCGTACTGCGCTCCCCCATGGCCAACACGCCCTATGCGAGCGCGGCGGCCTTGATCATGGTGCTCAGTAACGTGATCCAGGTATTCGAAGACTTCCAGTACCATCGGCAACTGGCCAGCGACGACGGCCTGAACGTGGTGCTTGAGTTCAGCGCCCACATTGGTGACCGCCAGCTCAAGGGCATCGACTTCATCCGCTTCAACGAAGCAGGCCAGATCGTCGACTTCGAAGTGATGGTGCGGCCGATGAGCGGCCTGCAAGCGCTTGGCGCTGCCATGGCCGCCCGTGTCGGCGAGCACCTGCCTGCATTTAAAGCCCGTTGAACACGGGGCGGAAGAAGCTCCGTTCGTAGCTCAGGAAGCAGCGCGTCTCTTCGTAGTAGCRCATGGCGGCTTTGCAGTTCTCATCGTCCGCCGCTTTCTGGCGATAGACTTCGTACTCCGCCAGGCTGGGGAAGGTGAACAGCGCCAAAGCGATATTGCTGTGGCCTTCGGACGGCATGAAATAACCGTGGTGCTGGCCGCCGAAGCGCTCCACCAGCGAAATCCACAGCTTGCCGTAGTGCTCGAACTCCTTCAGTTTGGCGGGATCGAGAACGTAGCGCAAATAGCAGGTAACCATGCAAACTCCTATCGGTTGGTGAGGGTCACGCCGGCTGCGACCAGCAGCCCGCCTGTGACCATGGAAGCCAGCACCTGCTCGCCGAGCATGAGCGCGGCCAGCGTGATGCCGAAAACGGGAACCAGGTTGTTGAATACCGCGGTGCGCGATGGGCCGATGGCTTTCACGCCTTCATACCACCACACGAAGCCGATTACGGTGCCGAACGCGCCCAGGTAAGCGACCGATACCCACACCTTCCAGTCCACCACGCTCCAGTCGATCGAACCGAATTCGCGCGAGGCGCCGATCAGCAGGAAGGCCAGGCCCCACAAGGCGGCGTACGTGGTGGCCGCCAGCGGCGTCAGGCCTTTTAGCGCGTGGCGTCCGACCAGGGTGTAAGCGGCCCAGCTGGAGGCGGCGGTCAGCATGAACAATTCGCCCACGCCCAGCGACTGGCTGATGTCGTGGAAGGCTTGCAGCGGCTCGCCGCGCGTGATGACGATGGATGCGCCGACGAAGGCGACAGCGATGCCGGCCCATTTCAGGCCCGTCAGCCGCTCACGCAGCACGACGGCGGCGGCCAGCGCGGTCACGATGGGGTTCAGCGCTACGAACAGCGCGGAACGGCCGGCAGGCATATGGCTGAGCGCCGTGAAGAAGCAGAAGTTGTAGAGGAAGATGCCGGTCAGGCCGAGGGCCGCCGTGGCGCCCATCTGCTGGCCGGACAGCTTGGGCAGTCCGCCCTCGCGCTTCCAGGCCAGCACCAGCAGCAGTACCGAGGCGATGGCGAATCGAAGCGAGGCGGCCGTCATGGGCGGCAGTGCGTGCGAGGCAATGCGCCCCGCGATAAAAGTGCCACCCCAGATGAAGGTGGTCAGGACAAGCTTGGCGTAAATGGCTTTGGAGTTCATTTTTGCTTGCAGTTGGGATGAGGAGCTTATACATTAATGCTTATCCGTACTCATAGAAAAATGAGGAAAAGCTCATGACCTTCACCCAGCTCGAAATATTCGCCCTGGTCGCGGAACTGCGCGGCTTTACCTCAGCCGCGCTGAGACTGGGCGTCAGCCAGTCGGCTGTGTCGCACGCCATCAAGTCGCTGGAGCAGGAACTCGGCGCGCAGCTCATCACGCGTAACCAGTCGGTAATAGAGGTGACGGAGCTGGGCCAGCGCCTGCTGGTGCGTGCCCGCGAAATCCTGGGACTGGCGGAAGCCATGCGCCAGGAAGTGTCGGCCGCCAGTGGTCTGAATAAAGGCCTGCTGCGCATCGGCTCCTTCGGCCCGACTTCCTCGCTGCGCCTGCTGCCCATCATTCTGGATGTTTACCACCGCCGCTATCCCGGCATCGAAGTGCGCATCGATGAAGGCACGGACGCGGACACGCTGCAGGCGATTCAGGACCGCCGTGTGGATGTCGGCTTCGTCACGCTGCCCGACGATCGTTTCGACACCATCGAACTGATTGAGGACCAGATGATGGCCTTGCTGCCGGTGGCGCATCCGCTGGCGGAGAAAAAATCGGTCACGGTGCGCGAGCTGCTGCCAGTGCCTTTCATCATGCCCGAAGAAAGCTGCGCGGCGCGCGTCGAATCAGCCTTTGCTGCCGAGGGTTTATGCCCGCTGGTGCGCTACCGCATGACGCAAGTGCTGACGGTGCTGGGCATGGTCGAGCGGGAGGCTGGCTTCTCGGGCATCGCCGAGCTGGCGCTGCCACTGGATCTGGCGCGCACCCATCCCGGCGTTGCGGTGCGGCCTTTCGATCCGCCGATCCGCCGCCGCGTGGGACTGGGCTTGCGCAATCTGGCGCAGGCGTCGCCTGCCACCAAGGCTTTCGTCGAGATTGCGCGCGAAGTCTGCCGCTCAGCACAGCGTGAACAGGCTGGCAAACGCGAGGACGGTGCCCGGCTCCAGCATCGCAGCAAAGGCCCAGCCACTGAGTACGCTTAACGCAGCGGCTGTGCATAACAGGACCAGTTGTTCACAGCGGTTCATACGCGCTCCTACGCTGGTTGCAGCCGTGCCACCGCGCGGTCATCGATAGGCCAGTGCAGCGCGGCCGCAGCCAGGCCCACAGCCACGGCTGCGATCCACACCAGCTGGTAGGAATGCGT
>NZ_JBFRDW010000020.1:0-29004 GCF_052113985.1 Pseudoduganella sp. RAF53_2
ATCCAGCCTGCATCCACCCGGGCTGCCGTGCGGGTCAGGCTGATCACGAGCTGTTTGTTCATGAACACGTCCTGCAGCGCCATGGTGCGCTGGACCACCAGGCGCGGCACGCCCTCGGCATCCTTCAGGCGCATGACGGAAACGTCATTGCCGGTCTGGCGATGCTGGGACAGGTAATCGCGCCCGCTCTGGTCGCGGAAGTGGGCCGGATCGGGCGGCACGAAGAGCAGGTGGCGGCCGTCGCCATCGGTGATGGCCACGTTCATATCGTCCGCATACAGGGCGGAGCGCATCACGGCGTCGAAGTATTCGGGATTGAGGATCATCACCACCGCGCCGGAACCGCAGCGGTCGTCGCGCCCCAGCGACATGGCCATCTTGATGTTGAAACTGTTTGGTTCGTTTTCATAAGGCTGATAGGCGTACATCATATTGCCGCTGCAGATGCGGGCCAGATCGCGCAGGAAGTTCTGGTCGTCCAGATGGCGGTCGCCCAGATCATCGTCCGACAGCACGATATTGCCATTGGGACGAATCGCCAGCAGGGCGCGTACGCCGGGCATGGAGCGCTTCAGGCCCTGGAACAGGGTATGGCGGCACACCTCGTCGCAATTGGCTTCCACATCGAAGGCGGCGCGGGCGCTGAGCAGGCCGGAACGCACGCCTTCCAGCTGCCGGTGCAGGCTCTGGCTGATGACGATGGCTTGCGAGCGCATGCGCTCGGCCTCGGTGAATTCGGCCATGCGCCTTTCGCTCAGGATCAGGTAGCCAAGCAGCAGGAAGCTCGACAGCAAGCCTGCCGCAAACACGACCCATTCGGTTACCGGCCTGGCCGCCTGGCGTTCGCCCAGCACACGCCACAGGAGTTTAGTGAACACGCTCGCCTCCGCTGATAGGATAGCGTTACGATAGCGGCCGCCCCCGTGTGGCACCATCAGACGAGGGTATGCTCCCTTAAACTTAGGTATGAGACTGATTCGGCACAGAGATATGCAAAAGACAATCATGGCGCTGCTGGCGCTGGCATCCGGACTGGCTTGCGCGCAGGCGCAGGCCGGCAACTGGGTGGTGAGAGTGGACGGTGCCGGTCCGCTGAAAATCGGTATGAAATTCGATACCGTCAACCGCGTGCTGGGCGACCACATGGAACGTACGCCGCCGCCATTGCGCGCCAACGGCAATTGTTTCTACGTTCGCCCGGCGGATGATCCCAGCCTGATGCTGATGTTCGTGGACGATGTGTTGCGCCGCGTTCACGCGGTAGAGGAGGGCAGCGCCTCCGAACGCGGCGTGGCGGTGGGCGATTCCGTGGAAAAAGTGCGACAGATCTACGGCGAAGCCGTCAAGGATGAGCCCAATGCCTACGATGCCTCCGAGCACTATTTGACCGTGCACACGGGCGGCGGGCAGTATGCGCTGCGCTTCGAAACCAGCAAAGGACGCATTTCCGCCCTCTACGCCGGTGACTGGCGCCAGGTGCAGTGGACGGAAGGTTGCTCCTGAAATGTTAGCGTTATTCATTTTGCTCTAGACAACGGAGAAATGCTGCGYCGCAGCTACGGTTTAGAGCGTTGTAGCTATGTAACTCCAAAATGGTTGCGCATAACATTTGTTGTTAGATTTTGTTGACAATAACAATTCGAAGCTCCTAAACTGACATGGTCGCGCAACCACTACGACAAAAATTAAAGGAGACACAGATGTTGATGCAGAAGAAGCCGGGGCTGCACGCCCGTCGGCAAGTTGTGCTCGGCCTGTCCGTCATGGCCAGCCTGATCTCGCAAGCCTATGCACAGGAAGCCGCAGATAGCACGATGCAAACCGTGCAAGTGACCGGCTACCGTAATTCCCTGCTGTCCTCGGCGAAGGACAAGAAGGAAGCCATCGGCTTCCAGGACTCGATCAATGCCGAAGACCTCGGCAAGTTCCCCGACAAGAACATCGCTGAATCGCTGAGCCGCATTCCGGGCGTGGGCGTGTCGCGCGATGTGACCGGCGAAGGCATGAACATTCAGATTCGTRGCCTCGGCTCCAGCTTCACCAAGATCCTGCTGAACGGCTCCTCGATTGCCGTGGCATCGTCCGGCCCGATCGACGGCGCCAACACCAACCGTGAGGTCGACCTCGACCTGCTGCCAACCGACCTGTTCACCAAGCTGACCGTGTCGAAGAGCCCGACCGCCGACATGCTGGAGGGCGGCGCCGCTGGTGTAGTGAATATGCGCAGCGCCCGTCCGTTCGACAAGGAAGGCCGCAACATCGCCGTCAACATCACCGGCACCAAGCAGCAGATCGACAAGGACTACGGCCACCGCGGTTCCGTGCTGGCCAGCCAGACCTTCGGCGACACCTGGGGTGTGCTGGGCGGCATTTCCTGGTCGCGCCAGCAGTCCCGTACCACCGGTTTCGAAACCGTGGGCTGGACCAACGCCAACCTGTCGGCTGCACAGAATCCTTCCTCCACGCGTAACAACACCGGCGGCGGCAACTGGACCATTCCAGGCACCGTACCGGCAGGCGTGGGCAATGGCCTGGTGGCAGGCACCCCGATCGACCAGGCATTCCTGCTGTCGCACAATCCGGGCCTGAACATCACCCAGATCGACAACGCAATTCTGCCGCGTCTGGGCCGTACCATGGATTACTTCGGTACCCGCGACAAGATTTCCGCGATCTTCAGCGCCGAATACCGTCCGACCAAGGACCTGCACTTCTACCTCGACACCATGTACAGCAAGAAGGACGATGACATGCAGCGCATCGCCTACACCTGGGCTGTGCGTAACATGGGCGAAATCCCGCTCAACATGACTGTCGACAAGTCGGACTGCACCAACGGCTGTACCGTGACCGGCGGCACCTTCGCCAATGCCTACAACTTCATCGAGTTCGGCCCACGCCGCGACAAGACGGACCTGAAGGGTATCAACCCGGGCATGGAATGGAAGATCAACGATAAGCTGAAGCTGGACGCACAGGCCAACTACAACAAGTCGAACTTCACCCACGAAGCACCGACCGTGATGCCGTTCTCCTCGGTGAACACCATCACGTACACCAACGGCGGCGACATTCCGACCATCGCTTCCGCGCTGGATCTGAACAACCCGTCCAGCTACAACTGGTCCGGTGGCCGCGTCAACATCCAGAACGAGATCCGGAATACCACCACCAAAGGTGCACACGCCGATCTGACCTGGGGCGACAAGAAGTTCGCCATCAAGGGCGGTCTGGCATACGACGATATCGATCGCCGCATCCGCGCGCAGGACAACTCCGCTGCATGGCAGGCTGCCGTCTGCGGCAACAATCCTAGCGTGTTCCTGCAAGGTCCGAACGGTGCGCCAACCTGTAACGGCGACAGCACCCCAGGCGCCAGCGCTGCTGCCCTGTATCCGGGCTACGGCACCGGCTACACTGCCGGCCAGACTACGCCGCTGGTCTACCAGGGTTCTCTGATCCCGGCCAGCAAGTTCCAGAGCTATCTGGTGCCAGGCCCATACGGTGCTCTGGTAGTGGACTGGAACCGCTTCCGTGCCGATTCGAACTACGACCTGTACAACAGCACCGCGCCTGATTCCGGCGCATCGTCGACCGGCGCCAGCGCTGGCTTCATCCGTGAGAAGTCGAAAGGCATCTACCTGGAAACGAGCGGCGAATACTCGCTGGCTGGCATGCCACTGCGCTACAACGGCGGTATCCGCTACGTTCGTACCAGCCAGTCTGTTGGTTCGCGTAACTCGGTGAGCGATCCACGCAATGCTTCGCTGACCCTGAACGGCAGCAAGTACCCGAACGTTGACCAGTGGGTGTATGTGGACCAGTCCTACGGCAACACCCTGCCGTCCGGTACTCTGGCTCTGAGCATTCGTGACGACATCGTGGCCCGTGCAGCAGCATCGCGCACCATGACCCGTGCTAACCCGAACGATCTGCGTCCTGGTATTAACTTCTCCTCCGTGTCTGCCGACGTTGGTACTATCGGCAATCCGGAACTGAAGCCATACATCTCGGATAACATCGACCTGGGCATCGACTGGTACACCGGCCGCGAAGGCTATGTGAGCCTGACCCTGTTCCAGAAGAAGGTTGCCGGCTTCACCGTGCAGGAAAACATCACGATGCCTTTCAGCGCTCTGGCGCAGTACGGTATCAACTACAACACGCTGATCCCGAACCAGCAGGCGGCAATCAATGCACGCGGCGGTCCTGATGCAGCAACCGTGGTGATGACCCGTTCCCGCAACGCCAGCGGCGAGCTGACCATCCGCGGTCTGGAACTGGGTTGGGTACAGCCTCTGGACAAGATCCTGCCGGTCAAGGGCTTCGGTATCAACGAAACCGCGACGCTGATCAACCAGAGCGCATCGGGTGAAGGTTCGGCGGGCTTCGTGGCACTGGGCGTGCCGCGCAAGACCAACAACTTCGCCATCTACTACGAGAACCACGGCTACATGGCCCGCCTGTCGCACACCTACTCGCAAGGTAGCCAGGTGGCCTACGCTAACCAGAACGGCATCACCGCTGCCGCGCTGTTCGGCGACGCCTACAAGCAGCTGGACTTCTCGTCGAGCGTAGAACTGGACACCGTGTTCAACCGCGATGGCCTGCCAACGCTGACCTTCGACGTGGTGAACCTGGGTGACAACGTACGCCGTTCGTACTTCCAGTTCCCTAACGCGACGATGTCCGAGTACAAGCCAGGCCGTACCTACGCCCTCGGCCTGCGCATGAAGTTCTAAGGTATCTCTCCCGACTGCCAGGTGGGCCCCGGCAGTCCTTTCCCGTCCCGTCGCCGCGCAAGTGGCGACGGGATTTTTTCTTGAGGGTTTGAAATGAAAGCACTACGCAATTCCTTGCGCCTGTCCGCACTCGCCCTGTGCCTGGCCAGCGCTGCCGCGCCCGCGCTGGCCGACGCGCCCATGCCGCTTCTGCGCAAGCAGGGCACGACGTCCCAGCTGATCGTGGACGGCAAGCCTTTCCTCGTGCTGGGCGGCGAACTGCATAACTCCACCGCCTCCAGCCTCGCATACCTGGACAAGAAGTGGCCGCTGCTGAAATCGGCCGAAGTGAATACCATCATCGCGCCGGTCGAGTGGGACCAGATCGAGCCAAGCGAGGGGCACTTCGACTTTACCGTGCTGGATGGCATGCTGCAGCAGGCCCGCGCCAACAATACGCGCATCGTGCTGCTGTGGTTTGGCGCGTGGAAGAATTCCATGTCCAGCTACGCCCCGGCCTGGGTCAAGCACGACTACAACYGCTTCCCGCGTGCGCGCAACCGCGCGGGCGAGCCGCAGGATATTCTCACCCCGTTCAGCGACAAGATGCTGAGCGCCGACCAGGCGGCCTTCTCCGCGCTGATGCATCACCTGAAAGACGTCGATGGCCAGCGTACCGTCATCATGGTGCAGGTCGAAAATGAAATCGGCATGCTGCCGGATGTGCGCGACTTTGGGCCGCTGGCCAATGCGGCGCTGAAGCAGCAGGTGCCGGCGCAATTGATCTCCTACCTGAAGGCACATCGCGAGGGCTTGAATCCATACGTGAAAACGCTGTGGGATGCCAATGGCGCGCGCAGCAGCGGCACCTGGGCCGAGGTGTTCGGCACCTCGATCGAGGCCGAAGAAGTGTTCCAGGCCTGGCATTACGCCGTGTTCACCGATGCGCTTACCAAAGCGGGCAAGGCGGCATATGGCCTGCCGATGTATGTGAACGTGGCGCTGAACCGTCCGGGCAAAAAGCCGGGTGAATATCCGAGCGCGGGTCCGCTGCCGCATCTGTTCGACATCTGGAAGGCGGGTGCGCCGGTAGTGGACTTCATCGGCATCGATACTTACTTCCCGAACTATCTGGACTGGGCGCGCAAGTTCAAGCGTCCGGATAATCCGCTGTTCGTACCGGAAGGGAATTACTCGGGCCGTCCGGAGATCGGCGCCAACGCTTTCTTCTCGATCGGCGAGCTGGATGCGATCGGCTATTCGCCTTTCGCCATCGATGGTCCGAAGGACTACAGCAAGGACACCATGCCGGGCGCCTTCCGCGTGCTGCGCGAACTGACGCCGCAGATCCTGGCGGCGCAGGGCATGGGCAAAATGCGCGGCTTCAAAGCGCCTGCGACCTATGAAGGCAAGGTCGATATGCGCATGCAGACGGCCAGGCTGGGCAAGTACACGCTGGAGGTGAGCTTCAATCCGCCGTGGGAAAAGGAACCGAAGGAAGAAGAAGTCAGCACGCACGGCGGCCTGGTGATCCAGACCGGCGAGAACGACTTCATCGTGGCCGGCAAAGGCATTGTCGTCGTGTTCAAGGACGCTGAAGGCAAGGCTGCGGTGGGCATCGAGAAGCTGGTCGAAGGCATGTCCGGCGATGGACGCTGGCTGAACGGCGACGAAAGCCACCAGGGGCGCCATGTGCAGCTGCCGGCCGGCGAATTCGGCATTCAGCGCGTTACGCTGTACAAGTTCAAGTAAGACTGCGGAACTGCTTCCGGTAGGCCGAGGGCGAAAGCTGCATGGCCGACCGGAAGTGCTGGCGCAGCGACAGTGCGGTGCCAAAGCCCGCTTCCTGCGCGATCATCTCGATCGGCGCTTCGCTGGTTTCCAGCATGCGCTGGGCTTGCGCCAGGCGCTGGTTCAGCAGCCATTGTTTGAATGAGGTGCCGGTCGCTTGGCGGAAGTGGCGCGTGAAATTGCGGCGGCTCATTGCGGCGCGTTCGGCCAGCGCATCCAGGCTGTGTTCATGTTTCAGGTGATGGCTGACCCAGTCCAGCACTTGGGCGAAGCGGCCGTCGCTGCCGGTGACGGGCACGGGACGTTCGATGAACTGTGCCTGTCCGCCCTCGCGATGCGGCGCCACCAGCAGGCGGCGCGCACGGCTGGTCGCCGCTTCCGCGCCGCTCATCTGGCGCAGCAAATGCAGGCAGCAATCCAGTCCGGCTGCCACGCCGCCGGAAGTCAGCACATCTCCCTCATCCACATACAGGACTTCGCGGTTCACCACGACCGCGGGATGGCGGCGCGCCAGTTCGTCCGCGAATTCCCAATGCGTGGTGGCGGTCTTTCCATTCAGCAGCCCTGCTTCGGCCAGCGCGAAGGCGCCCAGGCACAGGCCGACCACGCGCGCGCCGCGCGCATGCGAGCGGCGCAGGGCGTCCAGCAGCACGGGCGGAGTGGGGCGGCAGTCGTCGTGCCAGGACGGCATGATGACCAGGTGGGCCTCGTCCAGCGCGTCCAGGCCGCGCGCGGTGGCGATGGAGAAGCCGGATGTGGTTTGCAGCGGCAGCGGATCGGCGGCGCACACTGTCACCTCATAGACCGGGCCAAACACCAGGCTGGGCACGGAAAGATGGAAGGGATTGATGCCGTCAAAGGCGATGACGGCTATTTTCAGGCCACGGCAGTTAGGGAAGGCGGGAGACATGGCCCGATTATATCGAATATCGTCCTGCGGGCCGCTGTTGGGCTGCCGCGCCCGGCGCGAGAATGCCTTCACTTTAACCACGAAGGAGAACACAYATGCCTAAACGCGCCCTGATCGTCATCGACGTCCAAAACGAATACTTCACCGGCAAGATGAAGATCGAGTACCCGCCGGTCGCGCACTCGCTGCCGAATATTCTTGCCGCGATGCGCGCGGCCAAGGCGGCCGGCATTCCGGTCGTGATCGTGCGCCACGATGCGCCGGAGGCGTCGCCGATCTTTGCCAAAGGCTCGCAGACCTGGGAACTGCATCCTGAAATCGCGGCGCTGCCGGCCGATCTGCTGGTGCCGAAGACCAAGGCCAGCGCCTTCGAAGGCACGGAGCTGCGCGCCTGGCTGGCGGCACGCGGCATCGACACGATTACCGTGGTGGGCTATATGACGCACAACTGCTGCGCCGCTGCGATCTATCAGGCGGGCGAACTGAAGGCGGAATTCCTGGCGGATGCGGCAGGTTCGCCGTCGTATGAAAACGCTGCGGGCAAGGTCAGCGCGGAAGAAATCCACCGCACGTACTGCACCATCTTCCACTCGAATTTTGCTGCCGTGGCGAGCACGCATGAGTGGATTGCGGCAGTGGAGGAGGGCCGGGCGCTGGAGACGGACAACATCTTCCTGTCGGTGCAGCGCACCAAGTAAAAAACAAAAAACCCCGCGATTGCGGGGTTTTTTTCAGAAGCGAAGATCGGATTACTTGATCTTGGTTTCTTTGTAGGTCACGTGCTTACGGGCTTTAGGATCGAACTTCATGATCTCCATCTTGCCAGGCATCGTGCGCTTGTTCTTGGTGGTGGTGTAGAAGTGACCAGTACCTGCGGTCGATTCCAGCTTGATTTTGTCGCGGCCAGTTTTTGCCATGATAGCTCCCTATTAAACTTTCTCGCCACGGGCACGCATGTCGGCCAGAACGGCGTCGATGCCGACCCGTATGTCTACAAGGGCTAGCGCCTGCACCAGAGAGCGCGTCAGCAGCAGGTCGGACTCGCTGGGTTCGGGATTTCCGGAAGGGTGGTTGTGAGCCAGCATGACCGCCGCCGCGTTGCGCGCCAGCGCTTCCCGCACCACTTCGCGCGGATAAACGCTGGCATGGGTGAGCGTGCCGCGAAACAATTCGCGTGCTTCGATCAGGCGGTTGCGCACGTCGAGGAACAGCACGTGGAAAGATTCATAAGGCCGTCCGGCCATGGCCAGCTGAAGGTATTCCTTCACAGCGCCGGGCGAAGTGAAGGCTTGGCCACTTTGCAATTCCTCGCCGATCGCGCGCCGCGCCAGTTCCAGCACGGCCTGCAGTTGCGCGTACTTGGCCGCGCCCAGGCCGGGGATGGCTGAAAACTCCGGCAGTGTGGCGCGAAACAGCCCATGCAGGGAGCCGAAGTGCCGCACCATCTCGCCTGCCAGTTCGATGGCATTTTTGCCGCGCGTGCCGACGCGCAGGAAAATCGCCAGCAATTCCGCATCCGACAACGCCCGCGCGCCATCCCGTATCAAGCGTTCGCGCGGACGCTGTTCTTCCGGCCAGTCGGCAATTCCCATAGTGCCCCCGCTGCGCCGGAAGGCCCGGCATAGAGAGGGATTATTGCCTTTCCTGCAGCGCGCGAGTTTGAGCTAGCTCAGCGTGCTTGCGGCGGACGATAAACCACCGTGGCGTCGACGGCGTACAGATAGCAGTGCTGCTTGTACTCCGCTTCGCAGGCCTTGATCACGCGCTCGGCCGGTTCGCGCGGCGCGGTTTTGTCTTTCGGCGTCAGGCTCCAGGTGAGCCAGGTGTGGCCGTCGTCGCTGATGGCGAAGGCGCGCGGCGTAGGCGCGTTCAGGTAGCGCCGGTAATTCGCTTCGGGACCGTCGCCAGTGACCACGGATTTGAACTTGGCGATGTCGTCGATCGCCGCGAACCCGGAAGCTTGCGGCACCGGCCGAGGGCTGGGGCTCGCGGACAGGGCAGGCGCCGGTGCGGGGGCTGGCGACTGCGAAGTCGACGGTGACGACGATGGTGATGTCGATGGTGATGTTGATGGCGATGGCGCCCGTGCCGTGGCTGGCCCCGCCGCAGCCTTCTTGCGCGCGTCGGCCTGCGCCTGCCACACCGCATGGCGCTCCGGCAAATTCTTGATCAGCTTGATCGGCACCGCAATATTGAGATTCTGCCCGCTGCGCATGGTCGCAGTCGTAATGCCAATCAGCTGTCCGTTTTCGTCGAACACCCCGCCGCCACTGGAGCCCGGCGAAATCGGCGCGCTGATCTGAATCCAGCTCAACGCCTGCTTGCTGTCGCGGCGCAGTGCCGAGATCAGGCCATCGCTCAGCGTAAGTTCCAGCCCCTGCGGATTACCGAGTGCATAAATGCGGCTGCCGACGGCCAGCTTGTCGCTATCGCCAATCTCCACGGCCGGCGCAGGCAGATTGCGCGCGGTGATCTGGCACAGGTCGTCTTCAATATCCACATACTGCAAGGATATGCCGTAAGCGCGATTGTCCTGGCGCACCGCCGCGCTGCGTCCGGTGACGAGCACGTGGCAGTTGGTCAGCAATGTCTCATGGCCGATCACCACCGCGCTGCCGATGCCCACCGGCTTGCCCTGCGCGTCAAAGGCCACCACCTGCCAGACGCTGGGCGCCAGCCTGGTATAAAGCTGATCGGCCGGCAGGGCGTAAGCCGAGCCCGCCAGCAGCAGGCCAGCCAGAGCGGAATACAGACGGGAGCGCGCCATGAATTTCCTTTCGATAAAGTTAGCAAGGAAATAATAAACGGATTCGCTATTACTGAGAAGTCGCCTTTAAAACGGGCAGGGGAGCGGCCAAAGCTTTACAATAGCGGTTTGTCTGCTATACGAATTGCCATGTCTAACGTAGTTACCTCTTCGGCCTATCTGACCCTGCATTACCGTCTCGCCACGCTGGACGGAACCGATATTGTTTCGACCTTCAACGGCAACCCGGCCACGCTGATGCTGGGCCAGGGCCAGTTGGCGCCGCAGCTGGAAGAGCTGCTGATCGGTCTGCCGGAGGGGACGCATAAAGTGTTCGAACTGGCTCCGGAACAGGGTTTCGGCCCACGCAATCCGGAACTGGTGCAAGCTGTAACTCGCGCTACACTAGATGAGAATTCGGTGCCCGGCGCAGAATACAAAGTAGGTGATCTGGTGGACTTCGCGGCGCCTGGTGGCGGCCGTTTTGCCGGCGTTCTGCGCGAATTGCGCGACGATGCGGCAATTTTCGACTTCAATCACCCGCTGGCTGGCCAGCCGGTGAAGTTTGAAGTGAACCTTATCTCTGTGCTGTAAGGAATCATGGAAAAAGAACTTCTTCTCGCTCAGCCCCGCGGCTTCTGTGCCGGCGTGGACCGCGCTATCGAAATCGTCGAGCGCGCGCTGCAGCAGTTTGGCGCGCCAATCTACGTGCGCCACGAGATCGTGCACAACGCCTATGTGGTCGCGGACCTGCGCGCAAAAGGCGCCATCTTCATCGAAGAACTGGAAGACGTCCCGTCCGGCAATACGCTGGTGTTCTCGGCGCACGGCGTGTCCAAGGCGGTGCGGGCGGAAGCTGAAGCACGCGGCCTGTCGATCTTCGACGCCACCTGTCCGCTGGTGACCAAGGTGCACGTGGAAGTGGCCAAGATGCGCAAGCAGGGCTGCGAGATCGTGATGATCGGTCACGACGGCCATCCGGAAGTGGAAGGCACCATGGGCCAGGCCGAGCAGGGCATGTACCTGGTCGAAACCGTGGAAGACGTGCAGAAGCTGGAGGTGAATAATCCTGACCAGCTGGCTTACGTGTCGCAGACCACCCTGTCGGTGGACGACACCGCCGACATCATCGATGCACTGAAACAGCGCTTCCCGAACATTATTGAACCAAAAAAGGGCGACATCTGCTACGCCACCACCAACCGTCAGGAAGCCGTGAAGTTCATGGCGCCGCAGGTGGAAGTGGTGATCGTGGTCGGCAGCCCGAACAGCTCGAACTCCAACCGCCTGCGCGAAGTGGCGGAGAAGAAGGGCACCCCGGCCTATATGGTCGACAACGCCTCCCAGATCAATCCAGCCTGGCTGGATGGCAAGCAGCGCGTTGGCGTAACGGCCGGCGCCTCGGCCCCGGAAGTGCTGGTGGAAGCGGTGATCGCGCGCCTGAAGGAACTGGGCGTGAAGAGCGTGCGTCCGCTGGACGGCGTGCACGAAGCGGTGACCTTCCCCCTGCCAAAAGGCCTGGACGGCAGCAAAACGGCTGTGATGTGAATTAAATTCAGCATTTCCCGCATTTTCAACGTTTAGTTTTTTCAATCCTTCGTTATTATTGCGAAGCTTGTAAAGTTGGATGCATAACGGCACACTTTTTGCGTGCTGGAACAGCGGCGTCAAACGACGGCACCTGCGAGGGTCACCTCGGGTGCCGTTTTTATTACTGAATAAGGCAATCACATCCAATGGATACCTTTATCCAACAAATTCTCAATGGCCTGGTGCTGGGCAGCATGTACGCGCTGATCGCCCTCGGCTACACCATGGTCTACGGTGTCCTGAACCTGATTAACTTCGCCCACGGCGACGTGCTGATGATCGGCGCGATGATCGGCCTCTCCATCCTTAAGCTGCTGGGCGTGTATGCGCCGGGCCTGCCGGGTTATGTGCAGCTGGCGATTGCCATCCTTGGCGCCATCCCGGCCTGCATGCTGGTCAATATCGTCATCGAACGCGTCGCATATCGCCGCCTGCGCAATGCACCACGCCTGGCGCCGCTGATTACGGCGATTGGCGTGTCGTATCTGTTGCAGACGTTTGCCATGATGATCTGGGGCCGCAACCCGTTGCCTTTCCCGCAGCTGCTGCCAAGCGAGCCAATCATGGTGGGCGGCGCGGTGATCAGCGTGACCCAGGTGCTACTGCTGGTACTGGCCGCTGCGTCCATGTTCGGGCTGGTGATGCTGGTTGAGCGCACCCGTATGGGCCGCGCGATGCGCGCCGTGGCCGAGAACCCGCGCGTGGCGGGCCTGATGGGCGTGGATTCTAACAAGATCATCGTCGCCACTTTCGCCATCGGCGCTGCGCTGGCCGCGGTGGCGGGCGTGATGTGGGGCGCGAACTATGCGTCGATCCAGTTTGCGATGGGCTTCGTGCCGGGCCTGAAGGCCTTCTCCGCTGCGGTGCTGGGCGGTATCGGCAATATCTACGGCGCCATGATCGGCGGCATCGTGCTGGGCATTATCGAATCGCTGGGCGCCGGCTATATCGGCGACCTGACCGGCGGCTTCCTCGGCTCGAACTACCAGGATATTTTCGCCTTCATCGTGCTGATCCTGGTGCTGACGGTGCGTCCGTCCGGCATCATGGGCGAGCGTGTCGCGGACCGTGCGTAAAAGGATAAGAACATGGCACTCCTGACTTTCGACACTCAAAAAAATCCGAAGCAAGCCTATGCCAGCATGGCGATCGTGCTGGCGCTGCTGGTGATCTTCCCGTTTGCCGCCGCGCCGTTCGGCAACTCGTGGGTCCGCATCGCCGACCTGGCGCTGCTGTACATCATGCTAGCCGTCGGCCTGAACATCGTGGTCGGTTTCGCCGGCCTGCTGGACCTGGGCTATATCGCTTTCTACGCGCTGGGCGCGTACATGACCGGCTTGCTGGCCTCGCCGCAGTTCGCGACCGTGCTGGAATCGCTGATCAATCTGAATCCGCAGATCGGCGATGCGCTGGCTTCGGTGCTGGGTGAAGACATCCGTACCAATGGCATCCATTTGTCCGTGTGGGCGATCGTGCCGCTGGCTGCCGCGCTGGCCGGCGTGGCCGGTGCGCTGCTCGGCGCGCCGACGCTGAAGCTGCGCGGCGACTACCTGGCCATCGTGACGCTGGGCTTCGGTGAGATCATCCGTATCTTCATGAACAACCTGAACGATCCGATCAACATCACCAACGGTCCGCAAGGTATCAATCTGATCGACCCGATCAAGGTGTTTGGTGTGAACCTGGCCGGTGAGGCGGGTTCGCGTGCGACCGTGATGGTGGGCGGCCTGTCCATGCCGTCCGTGAACGCCTACTACTTCCTGTTCCTGCTGCTGGCGATTGCCACGGTATTCATCACCACCCGCCTGCAGCACTCGCGCCTGGGCCGCGCCTGGGTGGCGATCCGCGAAGACGAAATCGCTGCAAAGGCCATGGGCATCAATACCCGCAACGTGAAGCTGCTGGCGTTCTCGATGGGCGCGACCTTCGGCGGCGTGGCCGGTTCGATGTTCGCAGCCTTCCAGGGCTTCGTATCGCCGGAATCGTTCTCGCTGACCGAATCGATCGCCGTGCTGGCGATGGTGGTGCTGGGCGGTATTGGCCACATCCCTGGCGTGGTGCTGGGCGGCGCGCTGCTGGCGGCCCTGCCGGAAATCCTGCGCCACGTGGTGGAGCCGATGCAGGAAAAGATCTTCGGCCACGTGATCATTGAAGCGGAAGTGCTGCGCCAGCTGCTGTACGGCCTGGCGATGGTGGTGATCATGCTGTATCGCCCGGCCGGTATCTGGCCGTCGCCGAAGCATGAAGACCGGCCGGATGCGTCGTCCGATGCGGACAGCAAAGGCCAGTCGTCCGGCGTGATGGCAGCATGAGGATTGTAGAGATGAGCGAACAAACCATTCTGAACATCGCCGGCGTCAACAAGCGTTTCGGCGGCCTTCAGGCGCTGACCGATGTGGGCATCAAGATCACCAAGGGCCAGATCTATGGCTTGATCGGCCCGAACGGCGCAGGCAAGACCACCTTCTTCAATGTGATTACCGGCCTGTATCAGCCGGACACCGGCACCTTTGAGCTGGCCGGCAAACCTTACTCGCCGTCCGCGCCGCACGCGGTGGCGAAGGCCGGCATCGCGCGTACCTTCCAGAACATCCGCCTGTTCGGCGAAATGACGGCGCTGGAAAACGTGATGGTGGGCCGCCATGTGCGCTCGCACCAGGGCGTGTTCGGCGCTGTGTTCCGCCACAAGGCCGCGCGTGAAGAGGAGGCGGGCATCCAGCGCCGCGCGCAGGAGCTGCTGGACTTCGTCGGCATCGGCCAGTTTGCGTCGCGTACGTCGAAGTACCTCTCCTATGGCGACCAGCGCCGCCTGGAAATCGCGCGCGCACTGGCAACCGATCCGCAACTGCTGGCGCTGGACGAACCAGCGGCGGGCATGAACGCCACCGAGAAGCTGGCCCTGCGCGAGCTGCTGGTGAAGATCAAGGCTGCCGGTATTACCGTGCTGCTGATCGAACACGACGTGAAGCTGATGATGGGCCTGTGCGACCGCATCAGCGTGCTGGAATACGGCAAGCTGATTGCCGAAGGGCTGCCGGCTGAAATTCAAAGCAATCAGGCCGTGATCGAGGCTTATCTGGGAGGTGCGCACTGATGGGTGCCAATGTTCTGAAAATCTCGGGCCTGAAGGTGGCCTACGGCGGCATCAAGGCGGTCAAGGGCATCGACCTGGAAGTGAATGAAGGCGAACTGGTAACACTGATCGGCGCCAACGGCGCGGGCAAGACCACCACGCTGAAGGCAATCACCGGCACGCTGCCGGCCTGCAAGGTCGAAGGCACCATTTCCTACATGGGCAATTCGCTCAAAGGCTCGCAGTCCTTCCACCTGGTCGAAAAGAAGCTGGCCATGGTGCCGGAAGGCCGCGGCGTGTTCACGCGCATGACCATCACCGAGAATCTGATGATGGGCGCTTACACGCGTGACGACAAGGCGGGCATCCAGGCGGACATCGAGAAATGGTTCACGGTATTCCCGCGCCTGAAGGAACGCGCGGCGCAGCTGGCCGGTACGCTGTCCGGTGGCGAGCAGCAGATGCTGGCCATGGCACGTGCGCTGATGTGCCATCCGCATTTGCTGCTGCTGGATGAGCCTTCGATGGGCCTGTCGCCGATCATGGTGGAAAAGATCTTTGAAGTGATCCGCGATGTGCACAAGCAGGGCATCACCGTCCTGCTGGTCGAGCAGAACGCCAAGCTGGCACTGCAGGCCGCCGACCGTGGCTACGTGATGGACTCCGGCGCCATCACCATGACCGGCAATGCGGACGATATGCTGCATGATCCGCGCGTGAAAGCCGCTTACCTGGGCGAGTAATGGATCACACCGGCGCGCTGATTGCGATTGCGCGCCGGACCGCATGGTTCATGGATTATCTGCGCGCGGCACGCGAGCTGCGCTTGCAGTCGTGGTGCGTGGGCGCGGGTGCTGTGCGCACGCTGGTCTGGGATGCGCTGCATGGCGTGCAGAACGCTGATGCGCTGCCGGACATCGATCTCGCTTATTTTGATGCATTCGACCTGCGTCCGGAACGGGACGCAGAGCTGGCACGCGCGCTCGGCCCGCGCTGGGAAGCCGTCAACCAGGCGGCCGTGCACCGCTGGTATCCGGCCGGCGCCGAGTCTGGACTCGTGGCCGTTGCGCCGCTGGCATCGCTGACAGAAGCCATCGCCACCTGGCCGGAGTACGCAACTTGCGTCGGCATCTGGCTGGATTGGAACGATACGCTGCATGTGATTGCGCCGCATGGGCTGGACGACCTGTTCGGCATGGTCATCCGCCACAATCCGGCGCGTGCGACGGCGGAAATGTACCGCGCCCGCGTAGCGCAAAAGCGTTACGCCGAGCGCTGGCTCAAAGTACAAATCATGACGACATGAGCTCAGCGAAGCGCGCGATATCGACGTTGCCGCCGCTGATCAACACGCCCACGCGCTTGCCGCGCAACTGATCCTTCATTGCGCGGGCTGCGGCGAAACCGAGGCAGCCGGTCGGCTCCACAATCATCTTCATGCGCGACGCGAAGAAGCGCATGGCCTCTACCAGTTCCGCATCGCTCGCGGTCAGCACGTCATTCACATCGCTGCGGATGATGGGGAAGGTGTAATTGCCGAGGTGCTGAGTCTGCGCACCGTCAGCGATGGTCTTGGGCGTATCGATATGCACGATCGAGCCGCTGCGGAACGATTGCTGGCCATCGTTGCCCGCTTCAGGTTCCACGCCGAACACCTTGCAGTTCGGCGACAGCGCGCGGATTGYCAGTGCTGAACCCGACAGCAGTCCGCCACCGCCCAGCGGTGCGAAGAAGTAATCCAGCTGGCCCGCTTCCTCGATCAATTCCTTCGCCGCCGTGCCCTGGCCCGCGATGACATCAGGATGGTCATAAGGCGGGATCAGTGTCAGGCCATTCTTCTGTGCCAGATCACGGCCGATCTGCTCGCGGTCTTCCTTGTAGCGGTCATAGATCACGACATTGCCGCCGTAGCCCCTGGTCGCAGCAATCTTCGCGGCTGGTGCATCATGCGGCATGATGATCGTCGCCGGAATGCCCATCAGCTTCGCGGACAGCGCAATCGCCTGCGCGTGATTACCGGACGAGAAAGCCACCACGCCGGCCTTTTTCTGTTCCGGCGTGAACTTCGACAGCGCATTGAAAGCACCGCGGAATTTGAATGCGCCCATGCGCTGCAGGTTCTCTGCCTTGAAGAAAATCTCGGCGCCCAGTTCCTCATTGGCGGTGCGCGAGGTCAGCACCGGCGTGCGGTGCGCGTGTCCTTCGATGCGGCCTGCTGCGGCCACCACATCTGCATAAGTTGGTTCAATCATTGCGTTCTCCTTTTACCAGGGCCAGGCGATGCTGCTGCCGATACCTTCAGCCTGCGCGCGCTGCATCATCATGCGCGCCACGGTGAGGTCCTGCAGGGCAAGGCCCGTCATATCGAAAATAGTGATGTCGTCTGCGGCGCGCTCGCGGCCGCCGCAGTCGATCAGCGTACCARGTTCTCCGGCTTTCTGCTGCGGCGCCCATTGCAGCTCGCCGATGCGGCGCGCTTGCGGCAGGTCGTCGGTCCAGACGTGAGCGCGCGCCAGCACGCCGTCCGGCAGCTCGCGTTTGCCTTGCGTGTCGGCGCCGACGCAGTTGACGTGGCAGCCGGCTTGCAGGTCGCGCGCATCGAACACCGGGCCGCGGCCGGGCGTGGCAGTGATGACGATGTCTGCCTGCGCGACAGCGTCGCGGCCTGCGGCAGCGATATCGCAGCGGCCGGCAAAGCGCGCTTCAAACGCGGGCTCGACGCGGCCGTCCGACGCGACGTAGCGCACCGTGCGCAGTGAGGRCAGGGCGCGCAGTGCGTAGTCCACATGCGCGGCGGCCTGGATGCCGGTGCCGAACACCACGAGCCGCGTGCTGTCCCGTCGCGCCAGTGCCAGCAGCCCAAGCGCGCCTGCTGCCGCAGTGCGCGCGGTGGTGATGGCATTGCCGTCGATGAGGCATTGCGGGCGTCCCGTTGCGGGATCGACGATCATGATGGTGGCTTGATGCGCTTCCGCACCGAGGCTGCGGTTGGCGGGCCAGAAGCCGGCGGTCTTGAAGCCGAGCAGCGCTTGCTCCGGCACGTCGCCCGCCTTGATGCCCCACACGCCGCCGCTGGGCAGTGCTTCCCGGATCATGGGGAAGACGCGTCCGGCACGCGCGGCATGCAGCATGAAGGATTCACGCACTGCATCCATCACCGCATCAGGCGTCAGCAGGGCGGCGGCCTGATCGCGGTCGATCAGTAGAAGACGTGCATCACTTGGCATAGTTGTAGACCGTGGCGCGCGAAACGCCGAGATGGGAGGCGATGGTTTCCATGGACCGGCGCATGTCCAGCAAGCCTGCCTCCTGTAATTCGCGGATCAGCACACGGCGCTCGTCGGCTTTCAGCGCGCGTGGTGTTGTGGCGTGGCGCGCGGCGAATTGTTCGATGTGGGCGCGGATCGCATCCGCACCGGCCGGCGGCGCCAGCGATTCATGCGGCGCGGCGGCGGCATCCACATTGCCGAACTGGCCGAGCAGGGCATGCAGGCTGCGGAACAGGGTCAGGTCCACATTCAGGCACAGTGCGGCGATGTACTGCTGATGCGCATCTTTGATGCCGATCGATGTGCTCTTGGCCGGACGGCCATCGGGAAACTGGTTCGGGTAATTCGCCAGTACCTGCGCGAAGTCCGGATCGTCAATGCGCGCCAATCCCAGCTCTGTCGCCGGATCGCCAACCTGGCGCCCGGACAGATTGTTATGGATGGCCAGAATCGCATGCTCGGGGTCGAGCAGATCATGCAGCACCACTTCCGTGAAGGGCGCCAGAGTGCGGCCCAGCCCTTCAGCCACTTGGCTCATCTGGTCCAGCAGGTGTTGTTGGTCGGGTGTACGCATTTATACAGATTATCTCGATTTGGATGATTTGTAAACTTAGCCTTTCAAGTTCCCCCAGCTTTGATGCCGCGTTATTAATCATGGGGGAAATGCAATGACTTCGATCAAACCTGTCGTCACGGAAGCGGTGGTCAGTGCCAGCAGCATGAAAAAGCTATCGACCACAGCCGCTGCGGCTGAGAGCGAACTGGCGCGCTACGTCAAGATGACGCCCGCCCAGCGCCTGCGCGAAGACCTGCTGAAAAAGCTCGGCCTGACTGAAGACAATCTGGCCAAGTTGGAACCAAAAGAACGCGCCGGCGTCGAACAGAAAATCACGGAACTGATGCAGGAGCAGTTGCAAAAAACGCCGGAAGCGCAGAAGAAGGGCGCCATTGTCGATACGAGCGCATGAAGGAATTTGGCCAACGTGACAATTAGCGCTTTTCTTTTGACATCCGTTTGCTAACTTAGCTGAACGCGGTTGAAATCCTTGCGAAAAATCAATTCATAGGCCCTTTTTCTGTGCTGGAGAGAGGGCCTTTTTTGCTGTCTTTCTTCGAACACTTTCCTGGAAAAAGGAGGCGGGCTATGGACAGATTCGTTTGGCGCAGCAACCCCAATTCGCTCAGCGTGCGCGATCTATTGGAAGCGCGTGACCACTACCACCTGCACTTCGCCAATCTTCCTACCGTGATTGGCACCGCGATCGGGCGTTACCGTATCCGGCGGGACGACAAGAATTTTGCAAGCGAGGATGCCGAGCGTGGTGGTGCGGACCTGGGGGAGCGCACGCTCGCCAATAGCGATTTCCGCGATTGGTCCCTGCCATGCGTACTGGTATTTGTGAAGGAATGGCTGAGCAGGGAGTTCACCGCACAGCATCCGGAGCTGGCGGTGCCGCCGCTCCTGTATTTGCCGGACGGACGAAAAGTCTTCACCTGTCCCATCCTGGTTGAAAAACGGGAGCACRACCTGCCTTCGGCCGATACGGCGGTCTATGGCGCGAACAAATTTGGCCCCAACTTTCAAGTCTATGTCAGCGACCAGGGCACGTCGCGCATGGGCGTTGCTTCCGCGATTGTGGAAGACGGCGCCTGCGCATACGCACTCATCAGCCGCCACCTGAGTAGCGGGGCGGATGTGGGAACGCCGGTCACTGCGTTGCCGCGTGCCCAGCGCGCCCTCATTGGCCGGGTGACGGCGCGTGCGGTTGATGGCTTGCCTCTTCAGGACATTTATCCGGGGTTCGCTGGACAAGGCGCGCAGCTGACGCTGGATGCCGCCCTGGTCAAGCTCGACAACGTTCCCGCGTGCACTCCGCAATATCTGGGTATCGGCACCATGGGACAGCCCATCGACCTCAGCGCCGAGACGCTCAGTCTGGATCTGATTGGGTGCCCCGTATTCACCGAATTGCCGGGCGGCGTGCGCGTGGAGGGCAGTGTGCACGCGATGTTCTACCGGCATACGACGATCGGCGGGGCAGACTCGCTTGCCGAACTGGTGATCGGCCCGCGCAATGCGCAATCCATGGTGGAGACGCGGCCAGGAGACTCAGGGGCGGTCTGGTTCTGGGATGAGGTGGCGGACCAGCACAGCAACCGAGGAAGCGGCGAAGCGA
The DNA here is from genome assembly GCF_052113985.1 of Pseudoduganella sp. RAF53_2. Taxonomy (NCBI): domain Bacteria; kingdom Pseudomonadati; phylum Pseudomonadota; class Betaproteobacteria; order Burkholderiales; family Oxalobacteraceae; genus Pseudoduganella; species Pseudoduganella sp. RAF53_2. The sequence goes on from NZ_JBFRDW010000020.1 coordinate 20,278, forward strand.
AAGGTCCGACGGACAGTGGCGGCGCGCCAGCCGTCAGCGAGAACAGGAATCAACATCCTCAACGGCCACTATGTGTGCAGTGGGGCGGACATGGGTTCAACTCAGGGCAGGCAAGTCCGGCGCTGGAGTTTGCGCTGGGCACCAGCCTCAGCGCGATCTGCAAGGCACTTCGGGTCGAGGTCGTGGAGGATTGGGAGAGTGGACAGAGCCGCTACTGGGGCAAGGTAGGCCACTACAACATTGGTTATGCCGCCTGCCTGGCGCTTCAGTCCGAGAAGGCTCAGGCCTTTTTCGAAGCCAACGCAAAGGCGATTGGCGTGACCGACGCGGACATCGTTGCAGGAAAGTTGCCGAGTGCCTCGCATAAGGACAAGTTCATCGCGCTGGCGGATGTGCCCGATCTGGTCTGGCGCAGCACGCGCGGTAAGGACAAGGCCAACCACTTTGCCGATATGGACGAGAAAGGGCAGGGGAAATTCGCAGGAAAGACCTTGATGGAACTTTGGAACAGCGACAAGAAATCCCGTTCGCCGGAAGTCTGGACCGCGTTCTACAGCAGCATCGATCCCAATCGGAAACCGGAGCATCGGGGCGCGTTGCCATTCAGGGTTGCGCAGCTGTTCGACGTCATGGTGGCGGCGGTGCGGGCAAAACATCTGGATGAGTTCCTGTGTGCGGCAGGCGTGCTGGCCCATTATCTGGGTGACGCTTGCCAGCCGCTGCATGTGTCCTATCTGCACCATGGCCAGCCGGACGACCCAGGAGATGACAAAGTGCACTCGGTGTATGAGGACGATATGCTGGACCAGGCTGCCGAAGAAGTCGTGGCTGGGGTCAAGGATGGCGTCGACAAAGCCAAAGTACACAAGATGCATCTGTTCGACACCGGCGCCGAAGCAGCAGATACCTCCGTGAAGCTCATGCAGCGTACCGTCAAAACGCTGCCGCCCGCTGAAGTGCTGGACGTTTATGAAYGGGTACGCGGAAGCGGCCAGGCCGCAGCTATGTGGGAGGAGCTCGGTAGCCGCACCATTAAGTGCATGGTGGACGGCGCCTTCACTCTGGCGACGGTCTGGCAATCAGCCTGGGTTGCTRGCGGTGGCGACGAGAGCGGGCATTTCAGTCTGGAAACCTGCCGCAAGCCAGTCGACACGGGGAGCTTGAAGAAACTCTACGACGAAAAAACTTTTGCCGAATCGCGGTGGCTGCATGAAATGAGGCCACTTGACTGACTCCCGGCAACTGCTTCCGTGCAAAAAGAAGCCCCGGTCGAAACCGGGGCCGGGGAAGGACATCCGCTGGAGAGGAAACCACGGATGCCGAGGAGACCTTTGTACAGCGATGCTTCTATTGCCGGCTGCTGGCAGCCGGCGAGGAGGTGATTACTTCTTGGCAGCGGTGCCGGCAGCCGAAGCGAACTGGTTCACAGCGGCGTTCACGTTGGCTTCCAGCGTTTCAGCAGCAGCCTTGGCGCTCTTGGTGAACTGCTCGTAGCCAGCGTTGGCGTTGTTCAGTGCGGACTTGAAGATCGCAACTGCGTTCTCGGTGCCGGCTGGGGCGTTCTTGCTCACTTCGTCAACCAGCGAGATCACTTTACGGTTGGTTTCAGCGATCTGGGCTTCAGCGGCCTTGCTGAACTCAGCGGTGGCGCCGGAAGCGATCGATGCCAGGTGACGGCCGTAAGCGATGGCTTTTTCAGCGGTCGGCTGAGCCTGAGCAGCGCTCAGGGTGAAGAATTCTTGAGGATCTTTCGCCGACAGCAGTTGCTTGGCAGCAGCGGAAGACTCTTCCAGCGAGGCCTTGGCGGCGGTCAGGTTCAGGTCCACGACCTTTTCCACGCCTTCGAAAGCTTTGTTGGTCAGCGAGGAAAACAGCGCGAACTGGCTTTCCAGGTTGGCCTTGGTCGCATTGGAAAATTGCTCAGGAATCGAAAACATGTGGCTCTCCAGTTTAAGAAATAGTCGTTGAAATAGATGCTGCTTTTGGGACTTCACAACATATTGTGCAACGCAACAAAGTCAATTATCCGGGTCTGGAAAACAAAGTCAAGTATTTTTTGTGCGTTGCACAAAGGTATCGACGGCCTTTAGGTAAAGGCTTTCTGCTCAGAAATGGATGTTTAATTGCTGCCTCATGGGCGCTCAGCAGGCTCGACCGCAAAGTGCTAGACTCTTTCACCCATGTAATTTCCGGTCCCCCATGTCCCGCGCTGCAACCTTCCTGTCGCCCGTGCCGCTATTTTTCGTCTTCTTGTGGAGTACGGGCTTCATCGTGGCCAAATTCGGCCTGCCGTTTGCGCCGCCGCTGACTTTTCTGCTGCTGCGTTTTGCCGGCGTGCTGGTGCTGTTGGCGCCAACCGTGCTGCTGCTGAGGGCGCCGTGGCCGGATAAACCGGGCCATGTGGCGGTTGCCGGCATGCTGTTGCAGGCGGGTTACCTGAGCGGTGTGTGGTGCGCTATCAAACTCGGGATGCCGGCCGGATTGTCGGCGCTGATCGTGGGCATGCAGCCCATCATTACCGCTTTCGCTGCGCCGCTGATCGGCGAGAAAGTGCGTCCGCGCCAATGGCTGGGACTGGCATTTGGCCTGGCCGGCGTGGCGCTGGTGGTCTATGCCAAAATCACCCTGGTCGGTCTGACCTGGCAGGCGATTGCCCTGTCCGTGTTTGCGCTGATTAGCATCACTGTCGGGACGTTGTATCAAAAACACTATTGCCCCAGCTTCGACCTGCGCACCGGCACGGTGATCCAGTTCGGCGCTTCCTTGCTACTGGTGCTGCCGTTTGCTTTCCTGCTGGAAGACGTGCATTCGGTACTGTGGACGCCGAGCTTCGTCGTTGCGCTGGCATGGTCGGTGCTGGCGCTGTCAATCGGCGCCATCTTCCTGCTGTTCACGCTGATCCGCCGGGGTAATGCGACCCAGGTCACCAGCTTGCTGTATCTGACGCCGCCGACCACCGCCATCATGGCCTGGCTGGTCTTCGGCGAGGCCTTGAACTGGATGGGCATTGCCGGTATGGTGCTGGCCGTTGTTGGAGTAGTATTTGTTGTCAAGAACCCAAAGTGAGCACTGAATGATTTCGACTTCCGACCAGCAAGCCGTTGATGCCGCCATTACTTCCCGCCGATCGATTCGCGCTTTCCTGCCGAAGCCGGTTGCGCGCGAGGATATCGAAGCCATCCTGCAGGTGGCAGCCCGCGCGCCGTCCGGCACCAATACCCAGCCGTGGAAAGTCTATGTGCTGACGGGCGAAAAGCGCGAGGGGCTGTCGTCCCGCATCTTGGCCGCCTACGCCGATCCGGCACAGAACAAGGAGCACACCGAAGAATACGCCTACTATCCGCGCGAGTGGGTGGCGCCTTATATTGACCGCCGCCGCAAAGTGGGTTGGGATCTGTATGCGCTGCTGGGACTGACGCGCGAGAACAAGGCGGGCATGGCGGCACAGCACAGCCGCAACTACACCTTCTTCGATGCGCCGGTCGGCTTCATTTTTACCATTGACCGCATCATGGAGCAGGGCTCCTGGCTGGACTATGGCATGTTCCTGCAGAACATCATGGTGGCGGCGCGCGGGCGCGGACTGGATACCTGTCCGCAAGCGGCCTTCACACAATTCCATCGGATCATTGCGGACGAGCTGGATCTGCCGGAAAATGAAACTGTGGTGTGCGGTATGTCGCTGGGTTATGCCGATCGTGACAAGATTGAAAACAGCCTGGTGACCGAACGTGAACCCGTTGCCAAATTTGTTAAATTTGTGGAGTGAGCAATCTTCCGTTGCAGTGCTGCCTCATTGTGTGAATTGTGTATTATCACTAGTGAGAGCAGCGTTTGATTTCGCTTGCGTCGCGACGTCGTTTTGCTACACTGCAACAGTAATGGTTCAGTTTCGCATCCGGGGATATTCGCAATGAACAAACTTGCAATCAGCGCTCTCATTTCTTTGCTCTGCACGACCGTGATGGTTGATCCGGCCAGCGCAGCGGTCAAGAAGGCCGGCGTGCGCCGTGCGGCGCCCGTGTCGGCCGAGCGCACGGTCAAGCGCGTCATCTATGTGAATGGCAAACGCAAAGTCGTCTATCAGAAGGTGACGAGTGTTAGCGATACCGGTGGCCGCCCAACGATGGGTGACCTGGCGGGCCTCAACCTGGTGCGCGATCCCCTGGACCTGAAATCGAACGTGGCCCTGATCATGGATCAGGCCAATGACGAAGTGCTGTTCGAAAAGAACGCCGGTGTGGCGCTGCCAATGGCGTCCATCACCAAGATGATGACCGCACTGGTGGTCGTGGAAGCCAATCAGGATATGGATGAAGTCCTGACCGTGACCGACGACGACGTGGATCGCGAAAAATTCAGCAGCTCGCGCCTGCGCGTGGGCGACCGTCTGACTCGCCGCAATATGCTGCACATCGCGCTGATGAGCTCCGAGAACCGCGCCGCTTCCGCGCTGGGCCGCAGTTATCCGGGCGGCTTGCCGGCTTTCGTGCAGGCGATGAATGCCAAGGCGCAGGTGCTCGGCATGAATGACACGCATTATGTGGATTCGAACGGCTTGTCCAAGCTGAACGTGGCCAGTGCGCGCGATCTGGCCAAGCTGGTGCAGGCGGCTTACGAACATCCGATCCTGCGCGAGTTCTCGACCGATCCGAAAGCGGTCGTGGAGAACAATGGCCGTCCGATGCAGTTCGGTACGACCAACCGCCTGGTGGCGCCGAATTCCGGCTGGGAGATTGGTCTGCAGAAGACCGGCTTCATCAACGAGGCTGGCCGCTGCATGATCATGCAGGCTGTGGTGGAAGGGCGCGCCGTGATTATGGTGCTGCTCGACGCCAAGGGTTCGGCAGCGCGCGTGGCGGATGCGACCCGCATGAAGAAATGGCTGGCTGCATTGAAGCCGACTTTCCCCGGTACCCTCAGCGGCAGCAGCAATGCTTCGCCGTATTCGGCGTCCGGTATGTAATCAGGCACGGCGGATCAATGATCCGCCCTACGGCGCCAGCAACGATATCTGATGTAAAATGTTGCGTAGGGCGGGTCATTGACCCGCCGCTGCGCGATCAATCCGCGGCGCTGGCGGTATAACCGAGCGTCGCCGAAATCTGGTTGGCGGTGTTGACCAGATCCTCCAGCCACTCTTCCTGCAAGCGATCCGCCGGCGCCGAAATGGACAGGCCCGCTACCAGCTTGCCCGAATCATCGCGAATGCCTGCGGCCATGCAGCGCACGCCCAGTTCCAGTTCCTCGTTGTCACGCGCATAACCGCGTGCACGCACCAGGCTCAGTTCGCGCTCCAGCAGCGTGAGATCGGTGATGGAATTCTTGTTATGGCCCGCCAGCCCGGTACGGGTAGCGTAGGCGCGGATCGCCTTCGGATCATCCACCGAAAGGAACAGCTTGCCGGTTGAGGTCAGGTGCAGCGGACCACGTCCGCCAATCGCGCGCACCACCTGCATGCCGGAGCGCTCCGAAAAGGCGCGATCGATATAGACAATTTCGTCGCCCTGGCGCACGGACAGGTTGATGGTCTGCTGGGTCTTCTTGTGCAGCGAGCGCATGAAGTCCAGCGCCGCTTCGCGTACGGACAAGCGGCTCTTCACCACATTGCCCAGTTCCAGCAGGCGCATGCCGAGGCGGTAAGTGCCCGGCTCGATGCGGTCCACAAAGCGGGTCAGCACGAGGTCGTTCAAAATGCGGTGAGCGGTGGAAGGGTGCAGGCCTGAGACTTTCGACAGTTCCTTCAGGCTGACCGGATCAGGATACTTCGCAAGAGCGTCCAGCAGGCTCACCATGCGCTCGATCACCTGAATGGTTGTCTTTTGCTCGGGGGCGGGGACAGATTCGATTTTCATGATGTGGTTGGTGCAGTGCGGTATGGCTAACGTATTTATACCATGATGTGAAAAAAATGGGAAATCTGTGTCGTGTGTGGGGCTATAATGTTGCGTTAATTCTTTCCTGCTAGATATCGAATGGAACAGCCAGTCAGCGAATTCAAGAGCAAGAGCGGCCTCAAGCGTGTACTGTCCGCCTTTTTCTACTCGGTCGATGGCTTCAAATCGGCCTGGCGCAACGAGCACGCCTTCCGGCAGGAGATGACGCTGTTCACGCCTGCTGCTGTGGTCGCCATGCTGCTGCCCATCTCGGCCTTTCAGAAGCTGGCGCTGATTGGCGTGCTGGTCCTGGTGCTGATCGTTGAACTTATCAACTCCGCAATCGAGGCTGTGGTTGACCGCGTTTCGCTGGAACGTCACCCGCTTTCCAAAAATGCAAAGGATTTTGGCAGTGCAGCAGTGCTGCTGAGCTGTTTGCTGGCCGGCGCGACCTGGGCTGTGGTGCTGTTCAACCGCTTCTACTGAGTCGCATATAACATCGTGGTATATAAAACTGCGAAAGTATTCGTTCGAAATCTAATGAGAGAAGGTTAATCTGGCGTCTCCAAACCAAAGGGGAACCAGATGCTGACCAAGAAACTCATCGCCGCCGCGCTTTTCGCCACCGCTGCCGTCGCGCACGCGGCCGACATCACTCTGCTCAACGTCTCGTATGACCCGACCCGCGAGCTCTATCAGGACGTGAACGCCGCTTTCGCCAAGGACTGGAAAGCCAAGACCGGCGACAACGTCAAAATCAAGCAATCCCACGGCGGTTCCGGCAAGCAGGCGCGTGCCGTGATCGATGGCCTGGAAGCCGACGTCGTTACGCTGGCGCTGGCCTACGACATCGACGCGATCGCCGACAAAGGCTTGCTGAGCAAGGACTGGCAAAAGCAGCGCGGCCYGAATTCCGCGCCGTACAGCTCGACCATCGTATTCCTGGTCCGCAAGGGCAATCCGAAGGGCATTCATGACTGGGGCGATCTGGTCAAGCCGGGCGTGGCTGTCATTACCCCGAACCCCAAGACTTCCGGCGGCGCGCGCTGGAATCACTTGGCTGCCTATGGCTACGCCCTGCGCCAGCCGGGAGGCAGCGACGCTTCTGCCCGCGAATACCTGAAAAAGCTCTACAAGAACGTGCCGGTGCTGGACTCCGGCGCGCGCGGCGCGACCACGACCTTCGTTGAGCGCGGCATCGGCGACGTGCTGATCGCCTGGGAAAACGAAGCGCTGCTGGCGATCAAGGAACTGGGTCCGGACAAGGTTGAGATCGTGGCGCCATCCGTGTCGATCGTGGCCGAGCCGCCGGTTGCCGTGGTCGACAAGGTGGTGGATAAGCACGGCACCCGCAAGGTGGCCGAGGCTTACCTGAACTTCCTGTACACCGACCAGGCGCAGGAACTGATCGCCAAGAACTACTACCGTCCCGGCGTGGAAAAGGAAGCGAAGAAATACGCCTCCCAATTCCCGAACGTGAAGCTGTTCAAGCTGGCTGATGTGGCGGGCGACTGGACCAAGGCCCAGAAGACGCACTTCGCGGACGGCGGCGTGTTCGACCAGATCTATCAGCCGGGCAGCAGCAAGCTCGCCGGCAAATAATCCACACAGGGGAGGGCGCCATGGCCGCACATCTGCTATCTCAATTCCGCGTACTCGTGGCGCCTGGCCTGCACAACAGCGGCCCGGAGCATTGGCAGACGCGCTGGCAGCGCCTGTATCCGTCCTTCGAGCGCGTCGAGCAGGACCGCTGGGACCAGCCGGTGCTGTCGCGCTGGTCGGCACGCCTGGATGAGGTGCTGGCGGAGGATACGCGTCCGACCCTGATCGTGGCACACAGTTTCGGCAGCCTCACCACGGCGCATAGCCTGTCGCACGACCTCTCCCCCTCCAATGTGGCGGGTGTGCTGCTGGTGGGGCCAGCCGATCCCGACAAGTTCGGCGTGGCCGAACTGCTGCCGCAAGATGAACTGCCGGTGCCGTCTATCATGGTCGCCAGCACCAACGACCCCTGGATGACGGTCGAAAAGGCTGCGCTGTGGGCGCGCCGCTGGGGTAGCGAATTCATCAACGCTGGTGCATTGGGCCATATCAATGCCGAGTCCGGCCTGGGCGACTGGATTTTCGGGCAACGGCTCTTGCACAAGCTGGCAGAACAAGCGCACAATGAGCGCTTGTTGTCTGTTTAACTACTTTGGAGAATTGTAATGACCTTACGCCTTGGCGATACTGCCCCGGATTTCGAACAGGATTCCACCATCGGCCGCATCAAGTTTCATGACTGGGCGGGCGACTCGTGGGTCGTGCTGTTTTCGCATCCGGCGGACTTCACGCCGGTCTGCACCACCGAACTGGGCCTGACTGCCAAGCTGAAGCCGGAATTCGACAAGCGCAATGTGAAAGCGATCGCCCTGTCCGTGGACCCGGCTGACGCGCACAAAGAGTGGATCAAGGATATCGAAGAAACCCAGGACACCGTGGTCGGTTTCCCGATCATCGCCGACGCTGACCGCAAAGTGGCCGAGCTGTACGACATGATCCACCCGAACCAGTCCGCCACTGCCACCGTGCGCTCGCTGTTCGTGATCGACCCGGCCAAGAAAGTGCGCCTGTCCATCACCTACCCGATGAGCACGGGCCGCAACTTCGACGAAGTGCTGCGCGTGATCGACGCTCTGCAGCTGACCGACAAACACACCGTCGCTACCCCAGGCAACTGGAAAGACGGCGACGACGTGATCATCCCGCTGACCGTGCAGGACCCGGAAATCCTGAAAGCCAAATACCCGAAAGGCTTCACGGCGCCGCGCCCATACCTGCGCATCACCCCGCAGCCGAACAAGTAATCAGG
>NZ_JBFRDW010000021.1:0-20651 GCF_052113985.1 Pseudoduganella sp. RAF53_2
GCGTTTGGCTGCACGGCCGTCAAGTTGCCGCGATCGTCCCATTGCAGCAGGACGTCCCTGCGCCAGCCTTCCGGCAGCAGGGCGTGGCGGGCGAACAGCGCCTTCATTTCTTCGCCCAATCGGCAGCGATGCCCACCAGCCGGCGCAGCAGCGGCTGTACCTGGGCAGCCAGGTCGTCGCGGTAGCCGAAGGGCGCCGTTTCGTCCATATAAGTGGACTGGCACATCTCCAGCTGAATGGTGTGCACGCCCTGCTCCGGCCTGGCGTAGAAGCGCGTGATATGGCCGCCCTTGAAGCGGCCGTTGACGGCGATGGTGTAATTGCCGTCAAGGCTGGCCGCTTCTGTGATGGCCTTGGTCAGCGCGGGATCGCAGCTCACGCCATCGGCCGTGCCGAAGTTCAGGTCCGGCAGCTTGCCTTCGAAGAAGCGCGGCACTACCGAAGCGATGGAGTGGGCGTCCCACAGCACGACCTTGCCGTGCTCCGTGAGCAGACGGTCCAGCTCTTCCTGCAGCTGGGTGTGATAGGGCTGCCAGTATGCCGCGAGGCGGCGCTGCACTTCGGCCTCGGTGGGCTGCTTGCCCGCGAGGTAAAGCGGCTCGCGGTGGAAGGTATCGAGCGGGCACAGGCCGGTGGTGTCCCGGCCGGGATACAGATTGGTGTTCTCAGGCGGGCGGTTCAGGTCAATCACATAGCGCGACCAGCGCGCCGACAGCGTGGACGCGCCCATCTCCTGCAAAAAGCCGTAGAGCTGGACGAGGTGCCAGTCGGTGTCCGCGCGCTCGGTAGCGGCGGGCGACATGGTGGCCGCGATGTCGTCCGGGATCTCGGTGCCCACATGCGGCATCGACACCAGCAGCGGAATGCTGCCTGCCTTGAAGTGATAGTCCATGCCCTTCCCTCCTTACGGATGCAGCGCCGTGAACAGGTTCTTGCAGGTGGCGCTCAATTCGCCCTTCAGCACCATCTGCTTCGCTGCCTCGATATCCGGCGCGAAGAAGCGGTCGGCGTCGAAGAACGGCACTTGCGCGCGCAGCTGCGCATGCACGTGTTCCAACTGCGGCGACGTCTTCAGCGGGCGGTGGAAATCGATGCCCTGCGCCGCGGCCAGCAGTTCGATGCCGAGGATGGCAGCCGTATTGTGCGCCATTTCGTCGAGACGGCGCGCCGCGAAGGTTGCCATGGACACGTGGTCTTCCTGGTTGGCGGAAGTCGGGATGGTATCCACGCTGGCCGGATGGGCGTGCGATTTGTTTTCGGACGCCAGCGCAGCGGCGGTGACGTGGGCGATCATGAAGCCGGAATTCACGCCCGGATCGCGCACCAGGAATGGCGGCAGGCCGGACAAGGTGGCGTCGATCAGCAAGGAAATGCGGCGCTCGGAAATGCTGCCGATTTCCGCGATGGCCAGGGCCAGCGTATCGGCCGCGAAGGCCACCGGCTCGGCGTGGAAGTTGCCGCCACTGGCGACAAACGGACCGTCCGCGTTCTGGAACAGCAGCGGATTGTCGGTGACGGCATTGGCTTCGATCAGCAGGGTGCGGCCAGCGTTGTTGATCAGGTCCATGCATGCGCCCATGACTTGCGGCTGGCAGCGCAGGCAGTACGGGTCCTGCACGCGCTCGTCGCCCACCAGGTGCGAAGCGCGGATGGCGCTGTTCGACACCAGCTGGCGGTAGATGGCGGCAGCTGCGATCTGGCCCGGCTGGCCGCGCACTTCGTGGATGCGCGCGTCGAACGGCGAATCGGAACCCTTGGCGGCGTCCAGCGACAGGGAGCCGGTCACCATGCCCGCTTCCAGCAGGCGTTCGGTCATGAACAAGCCATGCAGCGCCAGCGCGGTCGATGCCTGCGTGCCGTTGATCAGGGCCAGGCCTTCTTTCGCGGCCAGCACCACCGGCGTGATGCCGGCGGCTTTCAGCGCGTCGGCAGCCTGCATCAGCTCACCGTTCATGCGCACCGGGCCGACGCCCAGAATGGCCAGGGTCATATGCGACAGCGGGGCCAGGTCGCCGGATGCGCCAACCGAACCCTTGACCGGGATGGCGGGCATGATGTTGGCGTTGTACAGGGCGATCAGGGTGTCGATCACGATCGGGCGGATGCCGGAAAAGCCGCGCGCCAGGCTGCCGATCTTGGTCAGCATCAGCAGGCGCACCACGTGGTCGGCCATCAGGTCGCCGGTGCCGACGGAGTGCGACAGGATCAGGTTGCGCTGCAGCTGTTCCAGCTTGTCGTCCGGGATGCGGGTCTTGGCCAGCAGGCCGAAACCGGTATTGATGCCGTAGGCGGCATCGCCTTTTGCGACGATGTCCTGCACGGCTTTGCAGGAGGCTTCGATGGCCGGGTAGGCTTCGGCGGCCAGGGCGATTTTGCCGTGGGCGGTCCAGGCGCCGCGCAGGTCGGTCAGCGCGATCTTGCCGGGCTTGAGGGTCAGGGTTTGCGTCATGTGTCGATCTCTCGTTAGAACCAAAGGCGTGAAGCTGGTGAACCAAAGGTTTGAAGCTGATAAACCAAAGGCGTGAAGCTGGTGGCTGCCACGCCGTGGCAGCCACCTGGTTTGCGCCGTGGGTTTTATTTAATCATTGGCAGGTTCAGGCCATTGCGCTTGGCGCAGGCGATGGCAGTCTCGTAGCCGGCGTCCGCATGGCGCATCACGCCGGAGCCGCTGTCGTTGACCAGCACGCGCGCCAGGCGCTTGGCGGCGGCGTCGGTGCCGTCGGCCACAATCACCACGCCCGCGTGCTGCGAATAGCCCATGCCCACGCCGCCGCCGTGGTGCAGTGACACCCAGGTCGCGCCGCCGGCCGTGTTCAGCATGGCATTCAGCAGCGGCCAGTCGGACACCGCATCGGTGCCGTCGCGCATGCCTTCCGTTTCGCGGTTAGGCGAAGCGACGGAGCCGGTATCCAGGTGGTCGCGGCCGATCACGATCGGCGCCTTCAGTTCGCCGTTCTTCACCATCTCATTGAAGGCCAGACCAGCGATATGGCGCTCGCCCAGGCCCAGCCAGCAGATGCGCGCCGGCAGGCCCTGGAAGGCGATACGTTCGCGTGCCATATCCAGCCAGCGATGCACGTTGGCGTGGTGCGGGAACAGTTCYTTGAYYTTGGCGTCGGTCTTGTAGATGTCTTCCGGRTCGCCSGASAGCGCCACCCAGCGGAACGGSCCYYKGCCWYSGCAGAACWGCGGRCGGATATAGGCCGGCACGAAGCCCGGGAAATCGAASGCGTTCTKCACGCCCTGATCGTAAGCCACCTGGCGGATATTGTTGCCGTAGTCGACCACCTTGGCGCCCAGCTGCTGGAAGGCCAGCATGGCTTGCACGTGGGCGGCGCAGGAATCGGCGGCGGCAGCCTTGAGCTGCGCGTGGCGTTTCTCGTCCTGTTGCGCCGCCTTCCAGTCGGTCACGCTCCAGCCGCGCGGCAGGTAGCCGTTGATCAGGTCATGCGCCGAGGTCTGGTCGGTGACCAGGTCCGGCACCATGCCGCCGGCTTGCGCGCGCTTCACCAGTTCCGGCAGCACTTCGGCCGCGTTGCCCAGCAGACCGACGGAGATGGCGTCGCCGCGCTCCGTGTGGAAGCGGATCATTTCCAGCGCTTCGTCGATATTGGCGGCCTGCTTGTCCAGGTAGCGGGTACGCAGGCGGAAGTCGATAGACGATTGCTGGCACTCGATATTCAGCGACACGGCGCCGGCGAAAGTGGCGGCCAGCGGCTGCGCGCCGCCCATGCCACCCAGGCCTGCGGTCAGAATCCAGCGTCCCTTCATGTCGCCGCCGAAGTGCTGGCGGCCCGCTTCGGCAAAGGTTTCGTATGTGCCCTGCACGATGCCCTGGGTGCCGATGTAAATCCAGCTGCCGGCCGTCATCTGGCCGTACATGAACAGGCCCTTGCGGTCCAGCTCATTGAAGTGCTCCCAGTTGCCCCATTTCGGCACCAGGTTGGAGTTCGCCAGCAGCACGCGCGGCGCATCTTCATGGGTCTGGAACACGCCGACCGGTTTGCCCGACTGGATCAGCAGGGTTTCGTTGGCTTCCAGCTTCTTGAGCGATGCGAGGATCTGGTCATAGCATTCCCAGTTGCGCGCCGCGCGGCCGATGCCGCCGTACACCACCAGGTGCTTGGGGTTTTCGGCCACTTCCTTGTCCAGATTGTTCTGGATCATGCGGTAGGCGGCTTCCGCGCCCCAGGTCTTGCACACGCGCTCCGCGCCGCGCGGGGCACGGATTTCGCGGGTGGCGTCGAAGCGGGGATCATTTTCCAGGTTGCTCATGTCATCTCCTCATGGGTGGATGGCGGGCGCAATAGCCCCGCCGATCTTCACAGGATAAGTTGTATAGACAACCTAGTCAACCGTTATTTTTTTAGAACCACCGGCATAAAACGGGTGGCTGCCACGATGTGGCAGCCACCTGGGTTACGCCTTGGGTTTTCTCATTTTCTGTAGACCTGCTGGCCGCCAACCCAGGTCTCCAGCACGCCGATTTTGCCAATCTCGGTGGCCGGCACGGTGAACAGATCCTTATCCGTGATAATGAAATCGGCCCATTTGCCCTGCTCCAGCGAGCCGATGGCTTTTTCCTGATGCGCGGCCCAGGCTGCGTCCAGGGTGAAGCAGCGGAAAGCTTCCTGCAGGGCCATGGCCTGCTCCTTGTACCAGCCCCCGTTCGGCGTGCCGGACATGTCCTGCCGCGTCACAGCGGAGTGGATGCCGGCAAACGGATTCGGCGACTCGATCGGGAAGTCCGAGCCGCAGGCGATGCGCGAGCCCTGCTTCAGGAAGCTGCGCCATGCATAAGCGCCCTTGATGCGCTCATGGCCCACGCGCTGCTCGGCCATATTCTGGTCGGAGGTGGCGTGGGTCGGCTGCATGGACGGCACGATGCCAAGCTGCTTGAAACGCGGGATGTCTTCCAGCTGCACCACCTGCGCATGCTCGATGCGGTTGCGCTGCTCCGGCTTGGCGCCGTCCTTGGCGAAAGCGTCCAGGATCTGCTTGTTGCTGGCGTCGCCGATGGCATGCACATTGACCTGGTAGCCCGCCTTCATGGCCTTGGCGATTTTCTGTTGCACGTCGCCGTCGGCGTAGAACAGCAGGCCGCGCGTGTGCGGGTCGTCGCTGTAGGGTTTGATCAGGGCCGCGCCGCGGCTGCCCAGCGCACCGTCGCTCACCAGCTTCACGGCCGCCAGCGCGTAGTGGTCGTCGGCATAGGATTTCAGCGGGCCGTTTTTCGACAGCTTGTCGAAGTCGGCGCCGGTATCCATGATCATGGCGTAGACGCGCGTGGTCAGCTTGCCGTGATCGGCGTAGTCGCGGAACAGGTAATCGGATTTGGCGTCAATGCCTGCGTCATGCACGCTGGTAAGGCCGACGCTGGACAGCGCACGCAGTGCGCCATCCAGGATGCCCCGCGCTTCCGCTTCGGTTGGCGGCGGCAGCACTTTTTCGATGTACTCCATGGCGTTATCGACCAGCAGGCCAGTGGCATTGCCGTTGGCGTCGCGATCGATCTTGCCGCCGGCTGGGTCTTTGGAGTCTTTGGTGATGCCGGCCAGTTCGAGGGCCTTGGTGTTGACCCACATGGCGTGGCCGTCTACGCGGTGCATGACCGCCGGACGGTCGGCCACCACGCTATCGAGTTCGGCGGCGGTCGGGAAGCGGCCCAGTTTCCAGATCTCCTGGTTCCAGCCATTGCCGATCACCCAGCTGCGCTGCGGATTGTCCTTGGCGAATTTGCCGATAGTATCCAATGCATTTTGCAGAGAGCTGGTGCCGTACAACATGGCCGAGGTGGCGATGCTGCCCAGGCCGAAGACATGGCCGTGCGCGTCGATCAGGCCGGGCAGTACGGTCTTGCCTTGCAGGTCGATGCGCTTGTAGCCCATCGCTTTCTTTGCCACGTCCTTTGCATTGCCGACGGCGACGATGCGTCCGTTGTCGTCGAAGGCCAAGGCCGTGAAGCGCACCAGCTGGTTTTTGGCATTGAGCGTGTAGCCGTTGGCGTTTTCGATGACGGTGCCGGCGTGGGCGGCTGTGGCGGCCAGCGCGGCGGCGGCGGCGACGATCAGGGTGCGGCGAATCTGCATTGTTGTTGTCTCCGAATTCGATAGCAAGAATTGGAGTGTAGCGGTTTTCCTGGAGTGGTCCAATGGTGTCACTATGATGACCTTATTTGATTACCTCCCCTCGCAGAACGCCTACAAGGTGCGTCTGCTTCTTAATCACCTGCAGTTGCCGTATCAGACTGAGCTGGTGAGTATCTTTGAAGGGGCCGGACAGCGGCCCGAATTCCTGGCGGTGAACCCGTCTGGYGCGGTGCCGGCGCTGTTGCTCGATGATGGGCGCGTGCTGGCGGAGTCCAATGCGATTCTTACCTATCTCGCCTACGGCACACGCTATTTGCCTTCCGATGCGTTCGGGCTGGCCAAGGTGCAGCAGTGGATGTCGTTTGAGCAGGACTATGTGCTGGCCATTGCGTCCTTGCGGCATTGGGTTATGACCGGCAAGGTTGCGCGCCGTCCGGCCGCGCTGGTCGAGATGCGCCGCGCGGGTGGCCTGAAGGCGCTCGCGATCCTCGATCACGAACTGGCTTCGCGGCCATTCATCTGCGGAAACGATTACACCATCGCGGATATCTCGCTGTTCGCTTACACGCATCGCGCCGACGAAGCGGGACTGCCATTGCACGAGTTCACGCATGTGACCGCGTGGATCGAGCGCGTGCGTGCGCAGGAAGGCTTCCTGGAACAGCACTACCCTTATTCCATCGATCCTTACTCATCCGGCGAGCTGCCGTGAGACAGGGTTCCCGAAAACCGGTTTTTACTAAAACGCGATAAGCGCTACTACTTCACACTGATCGTCGATATTTCGCGGGATTTTTTAGGATTCCGGGAACTGAATCGTGCCGCCTGAATCGCGTGCCTTCCGATTTACTGGAATCGCTGGGCGAATTCACCGGCAATTTCTGGTCGGTCTGCGCGCCCGCTTCGGCGGGCGCAGTTATTTCGCCAGGGTTGAAGGCGAAGAGATCAAACATGGCGAACAGGCGATGTTGCCGTCGCGCTTTGCGAACCTGCAAGGCAGCGGCAATCGCAATGCGTGGAATGCCATCTGGATCTGCCTGCCGGRCAGTGACGAACGGCTGCTCGCCGATGTATGCCGGTCGGCGCGGAAAGGGGCGATAGCGCGATTGCTTGGCGACGAAGCGCCGGCCGGGCAATCGCCGCAAGAGCCGAAGCGGCCGAAGACGATCCCACGGCGCTCCAGGCGGCTCGTGCCCACGCGGTCCCGAAGGAGCTGGCCGGCGCAGGCACCGCGCGAAGCATCCGCCTTATCCGAAACAGTGGAAAACCTGCTGATGCGGCGTGAAATCAGGGCGCGTCGTGGAAGATGATGCCGAGGGTGTGGCGGTGGCCGGCGCGGAGGCGGCTGACGCCGTGGCGCATGTTGACGCGATAGGTACCGCGGGTGCCGTTCACGGGCCGGTGGAAGACCGGGAAGATGACGCAGTCGCCCTGCTCCAGAGGCACGACTTCGGCGCGCGACTGCATGCGCGGGCGTTGTTCGGTGAGGACCAACTCACCGCCTTCAAAATCGCGTCCCGGCTGGGAGAGCAGGAAGGCCGCCTGCAGGGGGAAGACATGGTCGCCGTACAGGTCCTGGTGCAGGCAGTTGTAGTCGCCGGCGCCGTATTGCAGCAGCAGCGGCGTCGGGCGTGTCTGGCCCGCTTCGTGGCAGCGGCGCAGGAAGTCGGCGTGCTGCGACGGAAAGCGCGGGACGAGATCCATGGCTTCGTACCAGCGGTTGGCGATGCGCGCCAGCGGGGCATACATTTGCTCGCGCAGCTCGGCGATCAGGTCGGGTAAGGGATAGCGGAAGTATTGGTATTCGCCGCGTCCGAAACCGTGGCGCTCCATGACGACGCGGCTACGGAACAGGTCGGGCTCGCGGTAGCCGGCGGCCAGCACGGTGCATTCTTCTGCTGACAGCACGCCGCGGACTACGGCGCAGCCGTAGGTGTCGAGGTCGGACTCGATGTACGGCCAGTCGAAAACCGATGAACGGCTGGTGCCAGCCACCAGGGTGGCAGGCACCGGGGAGATGGCGCGGGTCATTTCGAGCCTTCGCGTTCGAGCAGGGCTTGCTTGCGTTCGACGCCCCAGCGGTAGCCGGAGATGGAACCGTCGTTGCGCACGACGCGGTGGCAGGGGATGGCCACGGCGATCGCATTGGCGGCGCAGGCACCGGCGACTGCGCGGGCGCCGCGCGGGGCGCCGACGATGTCGGCCAGTTCGCTGTAGGTCACCGTGCGGCCCGCCGGAATCTCGCGCAAGGCCTGCCACACGCGCTGCTGGAAAGCTGTGCCGCGCACGTCGAGCGGCAGGTCGAGGCCGATCTCGGGCGCCTCGACAAAGCCGATCACTTGCGCCACCAGCTTGTCGTACTCGGGCTCGGCGCCGACCAGCTCCGCGTTCGGGAAGCGGTCTTGCAGGTCGCGCGCCAGGGCTTCCGGATCGTCGCCCATCAGGATGCAGCAAATACCCTTTTCCGTGCTGGCCACCAGGATGGCGCCCAGTGAACATTCAGCGATCGCAAAACGGATGCGCGCGCCCGAACCGCCCGCGCGATAGGCCGACGGCGTCATGCCCAGGGCGCCTGGCGTGGCGGCGTAGAAACGGCCGGACGAATTGAAGCCTGCCGCGTAGATCGCATCCGTCACCGAACTCTCTGCCGCCAGTCCCACCTGCATGCGCTTCTTGCGTGAAGCCGAGGCGTAAGCTTTCGGCGTCAGGCCGGTCACGGACTTGAAGATGCGGTGGAAGTGGAAGCGGCTCATGCCTGCCTGTTCGGCCAAGGTGGCCAGATCCGGCTCAGCCTCGGCAGTATCGATCAGGCGGCATAGTTCGGCCACCATGGCCGCGTGGCGCTCGGCCAGCGGCGGCTGGTCCGGCTTGCAGCGTTTGCAGGCGCGGAAGCCGGCCGCCTCGGCATCGGCCGTGGTCAGGTGGAAGGCCACGTTGGCGCGCAGGGCCGGGCGCGCGCCGCAGGAAGGACGGCRATACACGCCGGTGGTGCGCACGGAATAGAAGAACTGGCCATCGGCCTCGCCGTCGCGCTTTTGCACCGCGCTCCAGCGCGCTTCGTCGTTCTGGAATTTGGACTTGCTCATTGCCTTGCTCCGAATGGGTTGCGATGTGGCCATCTTAGGCAGCCGGGCGCCGGACCACACTCCGGCTCTTGCTTTTGAATTCGGCCACCCCGATGCTAGAATCGCAAGGCATATACGCCCGGAGACAGGTTTGGACGAGCCACAACATCAAGACAATACTCCCATCTTTCAGCGCATCAAGGATTACCTGATGGCGCAAATTGCCGCCGGACACTGGAAAGAAGGCGATGTCATCCCTTCCGAACAGGCGCTGGTCAAGCAATTTGGCGTGTCGCGCATGACCGTCAACCGCGCCGTGCGCGAGCTGACCTCCGAAGCGGTGCTGACGCGGCGCCAGGGTTCCGGCACCTTTGTCGCCCAGCAAAAATATCAGGCCACCCTGCTCGAAATCAAGAGCATTGCCGACGAGGTGCGGGCACGCGGCCACGCCCACCGTTCCAGCCTGCAGCAACTGGAGCGCGCCAAGGCCAGCGAGCTGCTGGCCAAGCAGTTCGACCTGCCGGCCGGCCATGTGCTGTTCCACTCCATTATCGTCCACTTCGAAAACRGGGTGCCGATCCAGGTCGAAGACCGCTGGGTCAATCCGCAGTGCGCGCCGGACTACATGGAGCAGGATTTCGCCCACACCACGCCGAATGAATACCTGATGGCCGCAGCTCCCTTGCAGGGCGCAAGCTACAGTGTGGAAGCGCTGATGCCGCCGCGTGACATTGCCGACATGCTGGCCATGGACGCGCGCCAGCCCTGCCTGGTGTTGAAACGCCAGACCCAGTCGGCCGGCAAAATCGCTTCCATTGCTACTATGTGGCACCCCGGCCACCGCTATCAATTCACCGGCAGTTTTGCCCCCGGCGCGGCGGCCTGAATTTCACTCTTCACGACCTCAGTGTTAAATTTACGACACCTTTAAAGGGAATCAATTTACTTTTCCAGGACTGTCCAAAGGAAATTTTCCGCGGCAAATTATCGATGCTATAGTTGACCGCACACAGCCAGAAAGGTAAGCCCTTGTTGCCACGCCGTTGCCCAACATTGCGTCCTGTCCGCCGCCTGCTGGCCGTGCTGCTGCTCGCCTGCGCGGGTGCCGCGCCGGGTGCCGAACACGTCACCCTGCAGCTCAAATGGCAACACCAATTCCAGTTCGCCGGCTACTACGCCGCGCAGGATAAAGGCTATTACCGCGACGCCGGCCTGGACGTCACCCTGCGCGAAGCCCAGCCTGGCGTCGATCCGGTGCAGGCCGTGGTGGACGGCAAGGCGCAATACGGCATCGGCTCCAGCGGCTTGCTGATGCGGCGCGCCGCGGGCCAGCCGGTGGTGGTGCTGGCCTCCATCTTCCAGCACTCGCCCAATGCCCTGGCGGTGCGGCGCACGGCAGACGGCAAGCGCATGCCTTGGACCCAGGCGCGCATCATGGTGGGCGCCAATAACGACGAAGCCCTGGCCTGGCTGCGGCGCGAAGGCGTGGCGCTGGAAAAGCTGGACATCCGCGCCCACAGCATGAGCTACGACGATCTGCTGCTGGGCAAGGTGGACGCCATGTCGGTCTACACCACGGACGCGCCCTTCGTGCTGGACCGCGCCAATTTCCGCTATGACCTGATCAGCCCGCGCAACTCCGGCCTCGACTTCTACGGCGACATCCTGTTTACCACCGAGAGCGAGCTGCGCGAGCATCCCGAACGCGCCCGCGCCATGCGCGCCGCCACCCTGCGCGGCTGGCGCTACGCCATGGCGCATCCGGGAGAAATTGCCGACCTGATCCGCGCCCGCTATCCCGGCCGCGCCTCGCGCGAACAGCTGATGTTCGAAGCGGCGCAAACCGTACCCCTGCTGGAACAGCATTTGATCGAGCTGGGTTACAGCAACCCGATCCGCTGGCAAGCCATTGCCGATACCTACGCCAGCCTGGGCATGCTGCCGGCCGGCTTCAAGCTGGACGGTTTCCTCTACCGCGCCAACGACAGCACACCCGCCTGGCAGTACGGCGTGGCGCTGGCCGCCATCGTACTGTGCCTGCTGGCCGCCTGGCGCCTGCGCAAGCTGACGCGCGCCCTGCGCGGCGCCGAAGACCGGGTCGACGATGCCGAGCGCATTGCCAGCTTTGCGCTGGAAGGCTCGGGCGAAGGCTTGTGGGACTGGCAGCCGGTCAAAAAGATCCTGCACCTGTCGCCGCGCTACTGCGACATCCTGGGCTACCAGCCGGGCGAGCTGGCGCCCGCCGATGTCGAAGAATGGGCGCAGCACGTGCACCCGGACGACCGCCAGCGCGTGCTGGACGACACCGCCGCGCTGGACGATCCGGCCGCTGCGCCCGGCCCCTTCTTCATGGAATTCCGCATGGCGTGCCGCGACGGCAGCTGGAAATGGGTGCTGGCGCGCGGCATGGTGCTGGCGCGCGATGCGGCCGGCCGCCCCCTGCGCATTTCCGGCACCATGGGCGATATTTCCTACCGCGTGCGGGCCGAGGAAGCGCGCCTGGCCGCCGTGCTGGAAGCGCTGCCGGGCGCCGTGCTGGTGGCCGACCGCAATGGCCGCGTGCACCAGGCCAACGCCGCCTGCGAGCAATGCTTCGCCTACGAGCCGGGCCAGATGACGGGCCTGTCGATGGAATTGCTGGTGCCGGACGTGATGCGCGGGGCGCCTGGCCGCGCGCGCGAACTGTTCTCGCGGCCGCAGATGCCGGGCCGGGTACTGACCGCGCGCCGCAACGACGGCAGCTACTTCCCCGCCATGGTRCACCTGTCGCCGATGCAGATGGCGGGCCAGGGCCTGTCCGTGCTGTCGGTGCGCGATATGACCCAGCGCCAGCGCGCCGAGGAAGCCCTGCACGCCAGCTCCGAGCGCTACCGCCTGATCGTGCAGACCGCCGCGGAAGGCATCTGGATGACGGACGCCGAGGACAAGACCAGCTTCGTCAACCCCACCATGGCGCGCATGCTGGGCTACGAGCCGGAAGAGATGCTGGGCCGTCCCATGCGCGACTTCATGGACCCGGAATCGCACACCCGCCTGAGTTATCTGCAGCAGCACGTCGGCCTGCCGGAACAGGCCGACGTGCGCTTCCACCGCAAGGACCACGCCACCTTGTGGGGCCTGCTGTCGGCCACCCAGATCAATGCCGACAACGGCTCCTACGCCGGCACGCTGGCCATGGTCACCGACATCACCGACCGCCGCCTGGCCGAGCTGGCGCTGCGCCACTCCAGTCAGCGCCTGGCGTCCGTCTTCAACGCCGTCACCAATGGCCTGGTGGTGCTGGATAGCGCGGGCAGCGTGCTGGAATCGAATGCCGCCGCCGCCCGCCTGCTGGGACGTGCCGCCGCGCGCGGGGCGCCGCAATGGCCCGGCCGCCACGAAGACGGCAGCGCCTATTCCGCGCTGGAACACCCGGTGCAGCAGGCTTTGTCCAGCGGCCAGTCGGTGCGCGAAGTGGTGATGGGCGTGCCGCAGGCCGACGGCAGCATCAGCTGGCTGTCGGTCAACGCGGAGCCGATGCGCGACGAACAGGGCGCCAGCCTGATGGTGGTGGCCAGCCTGACCGACATCAGCTACCGCAAGCGCAGCGAAGACGCCTTGCGGCGTGGCGAGCAGCGCCTGCAGGAAATCATCAAGATGCTGCCGATCGGCCTGTTCATCAAGGACGCGTCCAGCCGCATGATCCTGATGAACCCCGCCAGCGAGCAGCTGTTCGGCTACCGCTTCGAAGAACTCAACGAAGGCGATTACAGCGCCCTGCATGCGCCGGAGGACGTGTCGGCCTTCCGCGCCCGCGACCTGGAGGCCTTCACCAGCCGGGCGCAGATCGATTACGAGGAAAGCGTGTGGAACCCGGCGCTGGGCGAACAGCGCCAGCTGCGCACTTTCAAGAAGCCGGTGTACGACGAGCAGGGCCAGCCCGCCTACCTGATCTGCATGTGCCTCGACATCTCGGAAAGCAAGCACGCCGAGCACGCCCTGCGCGAACTGAACGAACACCTGGAAGAACGTGTGGCCCAGCGCACCGCCCAGCTGGAGGAGGCGCGCAAGATCGCCGAGGAAGCCAGCCAGGCCAAGGGCCAGTTCCTGGCCAATATGAGCCACGAGATCCGCACGCCGATGAATGGCGTGATCGGCATGGCCTACCTGGCGCTGAAGACGGAGCTCGACCCGCGCCAGCGCGATTATCTGGAAAAGATCCGCTTCGCCGGCGAGCATTTGCTGCGCATCATTGACGACATTCTCGACTTCTCCAAGATCGAAGCGGGCAAGCTGGAAATCGAACAGGTCGATTTCGCCATCGAGTATGTGCTGCAAACCCTGAACACGGTGGTCGCGCCCAAGGCCAGCAGCAAGGGCCTGACCTTGCAGTTCGACGTCGACGAGCACCTGCCGAAAGTGCTGCGCGGCGACCCGCTGCGCCTGGGCCAGGTGCTGATCAACTACGCCAACAACGCCATCAAGTTCAGCGAGAACGGCGCCATTGAAATCAAGATCCGCAAGGTGCTGGCCGACGACAGCCAATGCCTGCTGCGCTTTGAAGTGCGCGACCACGGCATCGGCCTGTCGGACGACGAGCAGGGCAAGCTGTTCCAGTCCTTCCAGCAGGCCGACACCTCCACCACGCGCGAGTACGGCGGCACCGGYCTTGGCCTGGCTATCTGCAAGCAGCTGGCGCAACTGATGGGCGGCGAGGTCGGCGTGGACAGCGCGCCCGGCCAGGGCAGCACTTTCTGGTTCACGGCCCGCCTCGGCATTTCGCAGCGCCAGGTGCCGGAGATCATCAGCCAGGTGCGCGATGCCGCGGCCGAACTGCTGGCCTCCACCCGCACCGCCACCGTGATGGGCGCGCTGAAGGATGCCCGCATCCTGCTGGTGGAAGACAATACCTTCAACCAGCAGATCGCCATGGAAATGCTGGAGGAAGCCGGGTCCTCGGTCTGTCTGGCCAATAACGGCGCCGAAGCGCTCGACCTGCTGCACCAGACTTCCTTCGACTGCGTGCTGATGGACGTGCAGATGCCGTTGATGGACGGCCTGGAAGCGACGCGCCGCATCCGCTCCGATCCCGAGCTGGCCGAAACGCGCGTGCTGGCCATGACCGCCACCGCCACCAACGAAGACCGCGCGCGCTGCCTGGAAGCGGGCATGGACGATTTCATTACCAAGCCGATCCAGCCGGCCCTGATGTACCGGACCATCGCCAGCTGGCTGCCGGAGCGCGGCGCCGATGCACCGCCCCCGCCGCCGGCGCGCAAGTCGCATGGCTTCCGCCCGACCCTGGCGGGCGATCCGGCGGTGATCGACTTATCGGTGCTGGCCCAGTTACTTGGCTATCACCCGGACAAGATCCGCAAGTTCGCCTTCAAGTTCCTGCAAACCACGGAGGCGGGCTTCAACGAGATGGAAACCGCGCTGGCGGAGGGCGAGGTACAGAAACTGCGCGAACTGGGCCACCGCATCAAATCCTCGGCACGCGCCGTGGGCGCGCACGGCATGGCCGATCTGTGCGAGCAGCTGGAAGTGCTGGCTGGCGCCGGCACCGAGGCCGAACTGGCCCAGGCGCGTACCCTGCTGGCGCAACTCTGGCCGCTGCTGGCCAGGGTCAGCGAATACATCATGAATAACACCACCTTTGCCGATGACGACTGATAGCACCCCGACCACGCCCCTGCGCATCCTGCTGCTGGACGACGACCCGTTCATGCTGTCCCTGCTGGCCGACATGCTGGAAGACCTGGGCCAGCTCAATGTGCGCAGCGAGAGCGATGCACGCGCCGCGCTGAAGACCCTGCCGCAATACCGGCCGGATTTGCTGGTGTGCGACCTGTCCATGCCCGACATGGACGGCATCGAGTTTCTGCGCCTGGCGGCCGACAGCCGCTTCGGCGGCAGCGTGATTCTGCTGTCGGGGATGGACAACGGCATCCTGAAAGCCGCCGAAACCCTGGCCTCGGCCCAGGGCCTGAGCATCCTCGGCGCCTGCCGCAAACCGGTGCCGTCCGYCGTGCTGGCCGACCTGCTGGCCCAGGCCTCGGCGCGCCGGGAAATGGGGACGTAACGCATTTACCGCTGCGCGTGAAATGTGTTTCGTCTCCATTTCCTCTGGCGCCCACACAATTTAAAAAAATAGGTTATTATTTGTTCCATTCCCGCCCTGATTCCCTCTTGACATTCCCAATATTGAATTAGTGCAGTTCATCTCCAGATGGGAGATGAAGGCTAGGGGTAATCCCGGGCGAACTTATATTTGAGGACAAACATGAGCGACAATATCAAACACATTACCGATGCATCGTTCGAAGCGGACGTGCTGAAAGCCGACCGCCCAGTGCTGGTGGACTTCTGGGCCGAATGGTGCGGTCCTTGCAAGAGCATCGCCCCGATTCTGGAAGAAGTGGCCAAGGAATATGACGGCAAACTGACCGTCGCCAAACTGGACGTGGACAGCAACCAGCAAGTGCCGGGCAAATTCGGCATCCGTGGTATTCCGACCCTGATCCTGTTCAAAAATGGCGTTCCTGCTGCACAAAAAGTCGGCGCAATGGCAAAAGGCCAGCTGACCTCTTTCATCGACAGCAATATTTAAGTAAGATAGGCGGCACTGCGCCCGCAGTACCGCCTGAACGGCGGGGAAAGGCCCAAAAACCTTTCCTCTTTAATAATTTTTATCCACGCAGTTCCCTCCCCTACCTTTACTTTCCCGTCGCGGGACACTCAAACATTTATGCATCTATCTGAACTCAAGGCCATGCACGTTTCGGCGCTGCTGGAAATGGCCATTAGCCTGGATATCGACAATGCGGCCCGCCTGCGCAAGCAGGAGCTGATGTTCGCTATTCTGAAAAAGCGCGCGAAAGCGGGCGAACAGATCTTCGGCGACGGCGCCCTGGAAGTGCTGCCGGACGGCTTCGGCTTCCTGCGCTCGCCCGACGCCTCGTATATGGCGTCCACCGACGACATCTACATCTCCCCGTCCCAGATCCGCCGCTTCAATCTGCACACCGGCGATTCGATCGAAGGCGAGGTGCGCACCCCGAAAGACGGCGAACGCTATTTCGCCCTGGTCAAGGTAGACAAGGTCAACGGCGAATCGCCGGAAGCCTCCAAGCACCGCATCCTGTTTGAGAACCTGACGCCGCTGCACCCGAATGAGCCGCTGCGCCTGGAACGCGATATGAACGGCGCCGAGAACATCACCGGCCGTATCATCGACCTGATCGCCCCGATCGGCAAAGGCCAGCGCGGCCTGCTGGTGGCGTCGCCGAAGTCCGGTAAGTCCGTCATGCTGCAGCACATCGCGCACGCCATCACGGCCAACCACCCGGACGTGACCCTGATCGTGCTGCTGATCGACGAACGTCCTGAGGAAGTGACCGAGATGCAGCGCTCCGTGCGCGGCGAAGTGGTGGCATCGACCTTCGACGAACCGGCCACCCGCCACGTGCAGGTCGCCGAGATGGTGCTGGAAAAARCCAAGCGCCTGGTGGAAATGAAGAAGGACGTTGTGATCCTGCTGGACTCCATTACCCGTCTGGCGCGCGCCTACAACACCGTGATCCCTGCCTCCGGCAAGGTGCTGACCGGCGGTGTGGACGCCAACGCCCTGCAGCGTCCGAAGCGTTTCTTCGGCGCCGCGCGAAATGTGGAAGAAGGCGGCTCGCTGACCATCGTCGCGACCGCCCTGATCGAAACCGGCTCCCGCATGGACGACGTGATCTACGAAGAGTTCAAGGGTACCGGCAATATGGAAGTGCACCTGGAGCGCCGCCTGGCCGAGAAGCGTGTCTATCCGTCGATCAACCTGAACAAGTCCGGCACCCGCCGCGAGGAACTGCTGATCAAGGCCGACCAGCTGCAGAAGATCTGGATTCTGCGCAAGCTGCTGTACTCGATGGACGARATCGAAGCGATGGAGTTCATCCTCGACAAGATGAAGGCGACCAAGACCAACGTCGAGTTCTTCGACATGATGCGTCGGGGTGGCTAAAAACCCACGGCGCCCCCCCAGGTGGCGGCCACTGCGTGGCAGCCACCTGGCCGGCGCCGTGGGACGGGTGGCAGGCACCTCGTGCCTGCCACCCGCTTTTGCCGTGGGTTTTCGTGTATAATCCCCGGTTCATTTAAACCCTGGCAAGTGGACAGCAATCGGGCCAAGAAGCAGTACAGGCCGCCGAAGTGCCGTTTGGCTACCAAACATTGAGAGAAAAGCATGAAAGCTGAAGGCCACCCAGAATACCGCGAAGTCCTGTTCCACGACCTGTCCTGCGACTTCAAATTCGTCACCCGTTCGACCATCCAGACGCGCGAAACCGCTACCCACGAAGGTAAAGAGTACCCGCTGGTCAAGATCGAGGTTTCGTCCGAATCCCACCCATTCTTCACCGGCCAGCACAAGATCGTCGACACCGCCGGTCGCGTGGAAAAGTTCCGTCAGAAGTTCGGCAAAGTCGGTTCCAAGACTTCCGTTGCCAACGCCTAATCCGCGTCGCACCGAAAAAAAAGGCAGCTGCGGCTGCCTTTTTTCTTTTTAACCGTCATACTCCAGCTTTCAAAAGAATAAGCCTGACCGATGAAGCCAGTCCGTCTTCCCGCCTCTGCCACCCGCACCCTGCCCCGCTGGGCGATTTTCGCCCTTGGCATGCTGTACATCCTGCCGGGTCTGATCGGGCGCGAGCCGTGGAAGAACGACGATGCGGCCAGCTTCGGCATCATGTGGACCATGGCGCACGGCACCTGGCAGGACTGGCTGCTGCCGAATATCGCCGGCCTGCCGGTGCCGGACGAAGGCCCGCTGGCCTTCTGGTTCGGCGCCCTCGGCATCAAGCTGACCGGCTGGCTGCTGGGCGACGTGCTGGGCGCGCGCGTGGCCACGATTGGCGTGTTCCTGCTGGGCGTGCTGTCCCTGTGGTTTGCCACCTTCAATCTGGGCCGCCGTCCGGAAGCCCAGCCCCTGCGCCTGGCCTTTGGCGGCCAGCCCGAGCCGGACGATTTCGGCCGCACCCTGGCCGATGCCGCCGTCCTGATCTACCTCGGCAGCCTGGGCCTGCTGGTGCACAGCCACGAGACCACCTCCGAGCCGCTGATGACGGCCCTGCTGGCGCTCACCCTGTACCGTTCCGTGCGTTATATGGAGCTGCCCTCGCTGCGCAATGCCGCCCTGGTCGGCCTGGCCCTGGGCCTGATGACCCTGGCGCGCGGCTGGGTGGTGCCGGTGTTCGTGATCGGCGCCCTGCTTGCCTGCACCCGCTTCCTGGCCCTGCCGGCCGGACGCTCCCTGCGCGACCTGTCGTTTTCCGCCGTGGTGGCGTTTGCCGTCACCCTGCCCTGGCTGCTGCCTGCCCTGATGACCCAGCCCTACGGCCACGCTCCGCTGGCGGGCTGGATGGAATGGAATCTGGCCCAGCTGAACCCCGACCTGGGCGAATCCCTGCGCTCCTTCCTGCGTGTGGGCATGTGGTTCTTCTGGCCGGCCTGGCCGTTTGCCCTGTGGGCGCTGTGGGCCTGGCGCCGCCAGCGCCACCTTCTGCACATCGTGGTGCCCGCCACCTTTGTGACCGTGGCCACCCTGCTGGTGCTGCTGCATCCTAATCCCGAACAGGGCCAGTTGCTGATGCTGCTGCCGCCGCTGGCCATCATGGCCGCCTTTGGCCTGCTGACCATGAAGCGCGGCGCCATCAACGCCATCGACTGGTTCAGCGTGATGGTGCTGACCGTGTGCGCGGTTGTGATCTGGCTGTTCTGGTACGCCCAGCTGACCGGCTGGCCGCGCCAGCCCGCCCACAACGTCCTGAAGCTGATTCCCGGCTTCGTGCCGGAACTCAACCTGGGCGCCTTCCTGGTCGCTCTGTGCGCCACCGCCGGCTGGTTCATCCTGGTGCACTGGCGCATCTCGCGCCGCCCGACGGTGCTGTGGCGCGCCGTGGTGCTGTCCGCAGGCGGCCTGATCCTGACCTGGATCTTGCTGATGACCTTGTTCCTGCCCAATCTGAACTACAGCAAGAGCTATGCGACGGTGGCGCAGCAGACCGCGGCCGCCTTGCCCGCCGGTACAGATTGCGTGGAAAGCAATATGGGTGCAGCGCAGCGCGCCTCCTTCGCCTTCTTCGGCCATATCCCCTTCCAGGGCGTGCAAGGCGGGGAGTGCAAGGTCCTCTTGTTGCAAGTTAGCATCAAAGGAAAAGCCCAGCCCGCATCGCCCGGCAACCACTGGCAGCTCCTCTGGGAAGGCCGCCGCGCCTCGGACAAGATCGAGCGTTTCCGCCTGTATCGCCGCCTAAACTGATACGCAACAGTGTTGCCGCCCCTTTCGGGGTACTGCTATCCTGTGAGCCGTCAGCGCCGGTTTTATTGCGCGACGGAATCATTGAGGAACGCATGGCAACTAGCATTTCAATACTCGCAATCTTGCTGGCGACCAGCGTGTCGCCAGCGGGTGCGAGCGCGCCTGCGGCTCCGCCGTTGAACATCACGGGCGAATACACGCCGCCTGCCAGCATGATGGACGGCAATGAAGTGGTCGGCCGCGAAGGCGAAAAGATCCGCGAGATGCTGCAGCGCTCCGGCATCAGCTACAAGATTGGCCTGCTGCCCTGGAAGCGCGCCTACATGATGGCGCAGAACGACGCCTTCACCTGCGTCTACTCCACCTCCCGTACCGCCGAGCGCGAAAAGCAGTTCAAGTGGGTCGGCCCGACCGACGAAGCGGAATGGGTCCTGCTGGGCCGTGCCGACCGTAAATACCAAATCAATAGCCTTGAAGATGCACGCGCTATGCGCATCGGCACTTACAACGGCGATGCGCGCGACGAGTACCTGCGCACGCGCGGCTTCCATGTCGACCCGGTGCCGAACGACGCATCCAATCCAAAGAAGCTGATGATCGACCGCATCGACCTGTGGGCGGTCGGTGCCCGCACCGGCAGCACCGTGCTGGCGCGCTTTGCACCGGACATCGTGCCGGTGCTGGTATTCAACCGCGTCAAGGTCTACCTGGCTTGCAACAACACCGTGCCGGATGCCATGATTGAGCGTATGAACGCGGCGCTCGACACCATGCGCCGCGATGGCAGCTTCGTCCGACTGGAGCGTAAATACGAACACTGGACAGAGCGGAAATAGTATTTATCGTTTTGCGTAGACAGCCTGTCATAGATGCCATTTTGAGCTGTTGCTGCGCGAATTTTTTTCTTGTCCGCACTAGACACAAAGCTTGCGGACGCCGTTATAGTCCCTATATACGGAGCATTGCCACACGGCACTCATCCTTCTCCGCGCCCAATCCCCCGCGCGATTCCTTCATCTGCTTTTGGTCGGAACGTCATGTTCAACTTCTACAAACTTCAGCTTGCGCTCAAGAACCCTATGGTGCGCATCACTCTGGTCCTGCTGACGGTTGCAGCGGTGGCATTCGCCCTCTTGCGCGGTGAGCCGGCGCAAGATGCGAGCCCTGTGGTGCGTTCGCAGAATATTTCCGAAATCACCAGCCTGGTGAACC
>NZ_JBFRDW010000022.1:0-20358 GCF_052113985.1 Pseudoduganella sp. RAF53_2
TGGTGACGCCGATCAGCATATCCTGCAACAGCGCCTTGAATTCGCCCTGCTCCTTTTCCAGCAGCACGCAGTATTCCGGCAGCGAAGTCACACCGCGCACCTGCAGGCGGCGCTCGATGCGGCGCAGCACCGTGGCGCGCTTGTAGTGACGGAAGTCATGCCCGGTGTTCGCGTACAGCATGGTGATCACGCGCTGCAAGGCTTCCTCATCGTTGTGGCGCGCTTCGTCCACCGGTTCGGCGGACACACTGCGTTCGCCGTCGCCGACGTCAGGCAGGTGGATCTGGCGGGCGGTGCTCCACAGCTCGATCAGCTTTTTCGGAATCTCGGTGACCGGCAGCACGAAGTCCACCATTTCGGTGGCGATGGCGGCGCTGGGCATGCCCTCATGCTCGGCGTCTGCCGGGTCCTGGGCCAGCGTCAGGCCGCCCTGCTCCTTGATACGCTCCAGTCCTACGGCGCCATCCGAGCCTGTGCCGGAAAGCACCACGGCAATCGCGCGCTCGCGGTGCACTTCGGCCAGGGTGCGGAAGAACACATCGATGGCAATGTGCTGTCCATGCGGTTTTTCCAGGTCGCTCAGGGTCAGCACACCGTCGTTCATCGACATATGCTTGTTGGGCGGGATCACGTACACGTGTTCCCGCTCGATCGCCACGCTGCCCGTCACCTGGATCACCGGCATTTTGGTCGCGCGCTGCAGCACGTTGTCGGCCGAACTCTGATGCTTGGGCGAGAGATGCAGGATCACCACGAATGCCATGCCATTATCGGCAGGCATATTTTCCAGAAACTTGATCAGCGCCGGCAAACCGCCGGCGGATGCGCCCAATCCCACCACGGGGAACGGAAGATGGCTCGGCGCCAGTTGCGGCATATTGCGGGTGCGGCCATCGTCACTGCTGAGGGACATATAAGTATCGTTTATAAAGATAGCTGAAATTGAAAGTCTAACCGATAATCGGGCGACCCGGCATCTCATCCTATGGTAAAACGATAAGCCTAAGGAGCCATAAAAATGAGCACAGGAGATCACGAGCCGCGCCGCCAGGACCGGCGTGCCAGCGACCGCGAACACCATCGCCGCAAGGAGGATACGCCGCGCTATCTCGATCCCGGCGAAACGATATGGAGCCTTTGGTGGCGCGTCCTCAAGGCACGCTACCAGCGCATTGCCGCCAAGGCCACCCGGCACGTGATGCAACGCCC
Organism: Pseudoduganella sp. RAF53_2; assembly: GCF_052113985.1. Classification (NCBI taxonomy): domain Bacteria; kingdom Pseudomonadati; phylum Pseudomonadota; class Betaproteobacteria; order Burkholderiales; family Oxalobacteraceae; genus Pseudoduganella; species Pseudoduganella sp. RAF53_2. The sequence goes on from NZ_JBFRDW010000022.1 coordinate 1,210, forward strand.
CCTGCGCATCGGCATCTCGGCCCGCATCTACCATCCGGAGCCGGGCGCCACGGGCCTGCGCAGCAAGAATCTGCAATATCTGGAGGAGTCCATCGCGCAGTGGGTGATGTCGCGCGATGTGCTGGTATTCATGGTGCCCACCGTGAACACGGAAGGCTTGCTCCACCCTTCCAATATCCGCCTGCGCGACTATGCCAAGCACCTCGATGGGCTGGTGCTGCAAGGCGGGGCCGACGTTTCGCCCACCAGCTATGCGGAAGCGCCTACGCGGCCGGAATGGAGCGGCGACCGGGCGCGCGATATGTACGAGCTGGAACTGCTGCATGAATTCGTGGAAGCGGGCAAGCCCGTGCTGGGCATTTGCCGCGGCTGCCAGCTGATCAATGTGGCGTTCGGCGGCACGCTGTACCAGGATATTGCGACCGATGTGCCGGACGCGCACGAGCACGTGTCCGATCTGTACGACCGGCACCGGCATGAGGTCACCTTCCCGGAGGGATCGTCGCTGGCTTCCATGTTCCGGGGCCAGGAGCGCGGGCTGGTCAACTCGATCCACCATCAGGCCGTGAAATCGCTGGGCAAGGACATGCAGATCGAAGCCCTGTCCTATCCCGACAAGATGATCGAGGCGATCCGCTACCGCAAGGCGCCATTCGTCATGGGCCTGCAATGGCACCCCGAGTTCCACCGCGCAGGAGGGGTGGAACTACTGGACTGCACCGCCATTCTCGACAATTTCCTGCGCGTGGCGAGGGAGACGCGGTTCTGAAACCGCCGCCTAGGCGGGTTTGGCCCGGGCGCGTTTGCGCAGCTTGCGCAATTTACCCAATGTCACCGACGGCAATTCCGGCTTTTCCGGTTCGGCTTCATAACGGGCATTGACGTACACATTCAGCCGGTCGCCACGCCTTGGATTATCGTCTTCATCAACGGAATCCGGCAGCCTGACCGACAGGCTTTTCGTTTCGACTTCCATAAACCTCTCCTTCGAACCTACCACCAGCTTATGGGCTTCTTGATGGCCCTTCCGTTCGCGCACGAACAGAGCTGTCGGTAAATTTTACACCCGGCGGAGAGTTGTTGTCAAAATTTACACTTAATTACATGATGCTCCCACGGAAACGGCTCAGGGCCGCATCCACTACGCCCTCCACGCTGCCGCTGGCGTTGAACTGGTCGCGCAGATAATGCGCGTCGCTGCCCGTATGAGTGACTTGCACCAGATGATTCAGTGCCGCGCTGCCACCCAGGTTTTCCGCGTATTGGTCCATGCGCCGCAGTGTGGTCAGGATATCTTCGCGCAGCGACAGGCTTTCGTAAGTCTTGGGATGGACCACGGTGCCATCCAGGCCAAAGCGGCACGCCTGGAAACGGTTGTAGTTGTAGACCAGGTAGTCGTCTTCCACCGGCGGCGCCTCGCGCCGGTCCAGCAGATAGGCGCACAGGGCTTGCAGATAGCAGGCCAGCGCCGCCGCCCGCTCCACGGTCAGCGGCGTGTCGCATACCCGCAGCTCGATGGTGCCGTATTCGGGCTTGGGGCGGATGTCCCAGTAAAAGTCCTTCATCGACTTGATCACCCCCGTGTGCTCCATCTTCGAGAAGTAGCTGTGCTCGAACTCGTCCCAGCTCAGCAGGAACGGCGCGCGGCCCGACATCGGGAAGGCGAACACGGAATTCAGGCGCGCCGAATTGAACAGCGTATCGGCGCCCTGCACATAGGGTGAGGATGCGGACAGCGCGATGAAGTGCGGCACGTAGCGGCTCAGCGAATGCAGCAGGAACAACGCATCGTCGCCATTGCCGCAGCCGATGTGCACGTGCTGGCCGAAGATGGTGAACTGCTTGGCCAGATAGCCATACAGCGCCGATACTTCCTTGAAGCGCGGCTTGGAGAAGATACGGCGCTCGCGCCATTTCTGGAACGGATGGGTGCCCCCGCCGCAGATGCCGATGTTCAGCGTATCGGCTGCCTGCACCAGGGTGTCGCGCGTCAGCTGCAACTGCGCCACCAGCTCATTATGTTTGGTGTGCACGTCCGAGTTAATCTCGATCATGCTCTCGGTGATTTCCGGCGTCACGTGGCCGGGGAAGGGCTTACGCTCCAGCAGGTGCAGCAGGTCCGGGCTGGCGCCGGTCAGGTCGTAGTCGGACAGGCTGACCAGCTGCAGCTCCAGCTCAACGCCCATGGTCAGGCGCTGCGATTGTTTGAATGGTTCCAAGGGCATCAGTCTTCCTCCTTTGCCGTCTCGCGGGCCCAGATCAGCGCGCGCTGCGTGATGATGGGGCCGATCACTTCCATGAACAGCGTCATCGCGGCCAGCGCGGACAGCTCATCGACCAGCACAATGCCCATATACTTGGTTTGTTCCAGTAGCAGGATCACGAACACCGACATGGGCGACATCGCCACGCCGATCAGCGCGCCCTTGCGCCACGAGATGCCGCCCACATGGGCGAACACCGCCACCGCCGCAGTCTTCACCACAAAGCGCGCCGCCAGCAGAATCAGGCCCAGCGCCGCACCGCTCAGCACGCGGTCCCAATCCAGCGTGGACACCGCAAACACGAACAGCAGCACGGTCAGCACTTCGCCAATCGCGCCGAAGTTGCGCTGGGTGCGCGCGAACGAAACGCGGCGATGGCGCGCCGTCAGGCCAAAGGTCAAGGTGGCCAGCACCGGCGACAGGTCGGCCGCATGCGTAATAGACACCAGCAGCATCACCACCAGTGCAAAGGCGACCGTGCCGTCGCGCGCCAGCGTGCCAAGGCCGCGCAGCACGGCCGGCACCAGCATGCCGAAGATCGCACCCAGCAAGGCCGAAGCCACCAGTTCGATCAGGCTGTGCGAGGCGGCCTGCGTCAAGCTACCGGAAGTCTGGAACACCCAGAAGCCGACAATCACTTTAAATACGAACACGGCCAGCACGGAATTCATGGCGACCAGGTGCAGTACACGCTCCGTCACCTGGCCGGAGCTGCGCTCCTCGTTAATCACGCGCAGCACACCGGCCGGCGAGCTGGACATGGCCAGCGACGCCAGCAGCAGCGCCGTCAACGGCGGCATGCCCTGCAGGTGGGAGATGAAATAAACCACGCCAAAGGTGGCGCAGGATTCAACCAGACCACTGATGGCAATCCACGGATTCACGCGCAGCCAGCGCAGGTTCACGCGATAGCCAAACTCAAACAGAATTAAACCGAAGGCGACATTGGCCAGCATGGTGACTGGCGTACCGCTGTCGGTCGCAAACAGGTCCGGCAAGGCTTGCGCACCAAGGAAGCCGGCCAGGCCGTACACGCTGATGCGCGGTACGCCAGTCCAGCGGTGCACGAACTCACCAGCCAACCAGGCGAGCAGCACAGCGAGGGGCCATGCAAGCTCGGAAGAGATGATCAAAATATCGGGCATGTATTACCTCCGCCCCGCACTATATTGCAGATTGAAAAATCATGTCGCACTTCTTTCCAATCGAAAACACCTTTTCTGAATGATTGGGTTATATTGACGCCTTTCACAACCAGTGCCGGGACTGCAATAATCGTGGACTCCTCCACCATTCCAGACGATGTGCGCCGCTTCATCTTGCAGTGCGTGCCATCCGTACCTTATCTGGAAGCGATCACGCTCATGTCGGCCAATCCCGGCGCCGCATGGGATGCGCCACGGCTCGCACAACGTCTGTACCTGGACGACAAGCGTGCGGCCGTCCTGCTCAATCAGCTGCGCGCCGGCGGCATCGCGCGGCAGGATGCGGACGGCAGGTGGCTTTACGATCCAGCCTCGCCAGACCTGGCAGAGCTGCTGCGGCGGCTGGTGGATGTTTATTCCCGCAACCTGATCGAAGTCAGCACCCTGGTTCATTCGAAGAGCAATCGCAAGGCACGGCTCTTTGCCGACGCCTTCATCTGGCGAAAGGATGAATGACAATGTCCGCCCTCACCTATACGCTTTGCGCCATCACAGCCCTGGCCTGCGCCGCGCTGCTGCTGCGCGCCTTCTCCCGTTCACGGCAACGCCTGCTGCTGTGGAGCGGCCTGTGTTTCACCGGGCTGTTCATCAGCAATGTGCTGCTGGTGGCGGACCGCCTGTTCCTGCCCGACCAGGACCTGGCGACGCTGCGCCTGTGCGTCACGCTGGTGTCGCTGCTACCCTTGTTGTATGGCCTGGTCTGGGAGGATGATTGATGCACGTGAATAGTTTGCTGTCCGGCGCCATCATCATGGCCTCGTTGACCATCGGCCTGTTTTTCCTGCGCTACTGGCGCAGTACCGGCGACCGCTTCTTTCTGTACTTCGCGCTGTCGTTCGGGCTGATGGCGCTTGAGCGCGTGATCGGCCATGCTTTTAAACTGACCAGCGAAGAYGTGCCCCAGCTCTACCTGATCCGGCTGGTATCGTATGCTCTGATTCTGATTGCCGTCGTGCGCAAGAACCGGCGCACGCATTGAGGAGAACACAAAAATGGAAATGATCAGCGAGCATGCCTGTTTCGGCGGCATCCAGCGCTTCTACAAACACGATTCGGAGGCCATCGGACTGCCGATGCGCTTCTCCGTCTACATTCCCGCGCAGGCCCAGGGCCAGCGCCTGCCTGCCCTCTTCTATCTGGCAGGCCTGACCTGCACGGAAGAGACTTTCCCGACCAAGGCCGGGGCGCAGCGCTTCGCCGCCGAGGAAGGCATCATCCTGGTTTCGCCGGACACCAGCCCGCGCGGCACCGGCATTGAAAACGAAAGCAAGGACTGGGACTTCGGCGCCGGCGCGGGTTTCTATCTGGACGCGACGCAGGAGCCATGGCGCAACCACTACCGCATGGAGAGCTATATCCACGAGCTGCGCGCATTGGTTGTCGATGAACTGCCGATTGACGGCAATCGCATCGGCATCTTCGGCCACTCGATGGGTGGCCACGGCGCGCTGACGCTGGCTCTGCGCCGGCCGGACCTGTTCCGCAGCGTGTCGGCGTTCGCGCCCATCGCTGCGCCAACCTTGTGCCCATGGGGACAGAACGCATTCAAGGGTTATCTGGGAGAAGACGCCGCGCAATGGGCCAGGCACGATGCCAGCATCCTGATGGCGCGCGCGGAAACGGCCCCGTTCCCGCAGGGGATTCTGATCGACCAGGGCATGGCCGACAAATTCCTGCAGGAGCAGCTGTATCCGGAAATGTTCGAGGRGGCTTGCCACAAGGCCGGGCAGCCGCTGGAACTGCGGCGGCACGCGGCTTATGACCACGGCTACTACTTCATCTCAAGCTTCATTGCCGACCATGTGCGATTCCATAGCCGGCAGCTGAAGTCGGCGGATCAATGATCCGCCCTACCTGACTACATCCGCCCTACCTGACTACTTGACCAATACTTTGCGGATGGTCCCGGCCAGGTCTTCGGCAACGAACTTGGCCACGTAAGCATCGGCGCCAACGCCGCGTACGTGGTCTTCGTTGGTCTTGCCCGACAGCGATGAGTGAATCACCACCGGGATCTTGCTGAAGCGGGCGTCCTGCTTGACCAGCCGGGTCAGCGTGAAGCCGTCCATCTCCGGCATTTCCAGGTCAGTCAGCACCAGCGCTACCCGGTCTTCGACGGGGATGCCTTCAGCCTTGCAGCCTTCAGCGATGGCTTGCAGTTTTTCCCAGGCTTCCTTGCCGGTCTTCAGCATCACGTACGGCGCGCCCATGGCTTCCAGGCCGCGCTCGATCAGGTTGCGCGCGACCACGGAATCGTCGGCGGCCAGAATCATGGTGCCCGGTTTCAGCGGCAGCTTGCCGACGGATTCTTCGTTGATCTCTTCGCTTTCGGCCGGCATCATCTTGCGCAGGATGGTTTCCACGTCCAGCACCTGTGCCAGGCGTGTGGTGTGGGTGTCGCCATCCAGGCGCGCGATGCTGGTCACCATGCCGCCCGCGTTGCTGCCTTCGGCGCTCAGCACCTGGCTCCAGTCCAGACGCACGATCTCGTCCACCGACTCGACCGCGAAGGCCTGGGTGGTGCGCGCGAACTCGGTCACCAGCATGATGTTCAGGCCCGTCTTCGGCTTCACGCCAACGATCGATGGCAGGTCCATCACGGGAATGATCTGGCCGCGCAGATTCACCACGCCCAACATGTGTGGCTGCGAACCGGCGACTGCGGTAACCTGCGGCATGGCCACGATCTCGCGGATCTTGAACACGTTGATGCCATACAGTTCCGAATGCTCGCCCTTGTCGTCCGCGCCGAGGCGGAACAGCAGCAGTTCGAATTTATTGGAGTTTGTAAGGTTGCTACGCTCGTCAACTTCTTGTTGAACGGAATTCATGTTGCTGACTCCAATTTGAAGAATGTTTCGGCAGTATAACGGGGATTACACACGAATTCGGCGGACTGAGGGGCGGATACAACGGCCCAACGCAAAAAGGACGCACGGGGCGTCCTTTTCTGGAATTCTGGAGCGGGAAAAGAGTCTCGAACTCTCGACCTCAACCTTGGCAAGGTTGCGCTCTACCAACTGAGCTATTCCCGCAGAAGAGACGCAATTATGACAGAAGCATTTCAAAAAAACCAGTCCCTTGCACACTGGCAGGATTAGCAATGTTTCCTACTATAATGGTCCGATGGATTCCATTGAAATTGTTCTGACCATGCTGCTGGCGGTGATCGCCAGCGCTTACCTGGTCCGCGTGCTGCCCATCTCGATCCCGCTGCCGCTGGCCCAGATCGGCCTGGGCGCCATTATCTCTACGTTCACCGGCCACGGTATCCAGCTCGATCCCGAGCTGTTCTTCCTGCTCTTCCTGCCGCCGCTGCTGTTCCTGGATGGCTGGCGCATTCCCAATAGTGGACTGGTGCGCGACCGCGTCGTGATCCTCGAACTGGCTTTCGGCCTGGTGCTATTCACGGTGCTGGGCGCGGGCTACCTGATCCACCTGATGATTCCCGCCATGCCGCTGCCGGTGGCGTTCGCACTGGCGGCGGTGGTATCACCGACCGATCCGGTGGCCATCTCCGCGCTGAAGTCGCGCGCGCCGATGCCCAAACGTCTGATGCACATCCTCGAAGGCGAGGCCCTGCTGAACGATGCGAGTGGCCTGGTGTGCTTCCGTTTCGCCGTGGCCGCCGCGGCAACCGGCACCTTCTCCATCGCGGAGGCCTCGCTGACCTTCGCCTGGCTGGCGATTGCCGGTATTGCCATCGGCGTCGGCGTGACCTGGGTGGTCAGCCACTTCCAGGGCCATCTGACGGCACGCTTCGGCGAGCCGGCCGGTTCGCCGATTCTTATCAGCCTGCTGATTCCGTTTGGCGCTTACATGCTGGCCGAGTTCGTGCACGCTTCGCCGATTCTCGCGGCTGTGGCGGCGGGCATCACCATGAGCTTCGTGGAGCTGAACGGCCAGGCGCTGGCGGCCACCCGCATCCAGCGCACCGCCGTGTGGGACACCATGCAGTTCGCGCTGCACGGCGTGATGTTCGTGCTGCTTGGCGAGCAGCTACCCGATATCCTGCGCGGCGCCGGCGATTCGATCGAGGAAGTCGGCCACGAAAGCCGCTGGTGGCTGGTTTATTACGCTTTCGTGATCAGTGCGGGCCTGCTGATTCTGCGCTTTGTATGGGTGTGGGCGACTTTGCGCATCACCCTGTACCGCCGCAACAAGAATGATCCGTCGGCCACCGTGCGTCCGCATTGGCGCCTGCTGCTGGCGACTTCGCTGGCCGGTGCACGCGGTGCGATCACGCTGGCCGGTGTGATGACCCTGCCGCTGACGCTACCCAATGGCCAGGACTTCCCGGCACGCGATCTGACGATTCTGCTGGCCAGCACGGTGATCCTGCTATCGCTGGTGATGGCGGGGGTAGGCTTGCCGCGCCTGCTGGGCGGCATGAGCTTCCCCGAAGAGCCGGCTGACCGCCAGCAGGAAGACCTGGCGCGCCGCGCGGCGGCGACGGCGGCCATTGCCGCCATCGAGAAGGCGCAGCTGGATCTGATGCCGCATTCGGATGATCCGGACTGCTATCCGCAAGCGGCGGCGCGCGTGATGTCGCTGTATGAGCACCGCCTGAACGTCGCCAGCCAGGATGAGGACGACAGCGCGGCCCACTACCGCAAGCTGGACAAGGCGGAACGCAAGCTGCGCCTGGCCGCCATCAAGGCGGAGCGCCAGGCCATCTTCGAACTGGCGCGCCAGTACCATATTTCGGACGAGATCGCGCGCAAGATCGTGCGCGAGATCGACCTGGTCGAAGCGCGCCACCGCTGATGCTGAACCGCGCCCGCCTCTCGCTGGTCGTCGCCTGGCTGCTGTTCTGGGCCATGATGGTCGCTACGGCGGTGCAGGATTTCGTCCGGCACGACCGCGGAGATTTGTGGCAGCCGATTTTATGGGAATGCTCATCGCTGCTGGTCGCCACCTTGCTGCTGGGGGCGCAGCGCTACTTCACGGCCCGTTACGATCATCTGGTTGCCACGCCATGGCGCTGGTTCGCGCGGCAGGCGCCGTGGCTGTTAATGTGGTGGGCGCTCTTCATGCCGATGGCGTTTGGCATCCGCCATGGCGTGTATGCGCTGATGGGCCGGACGTATTATCACGAGCCGTGGCTGCAGACATACTTCTATGAAGACGTGAAGATCTCGGTCTTCGTGACGCTGTTCACGCTGGTCACGTTTGGCGTGTTGTCCTTTGTCCGTGCGGAGCGCACCAACGCCCTGCTGCGCGCCGCGCAGCTGCAGCAGCTGACGCAGCAGATCCAGCCGCATTTTCTCTTCAACGCGCTGAACACGATTTCCTCGCTGATGCATACCGACGTGGCGCGTGCCGATGCGACGCTGATTCAGCTGTCCGACATGCTGCGCGCTACGCTCGAGGTCAGCGGCGAGCAGACTGCGCCGTTGTCCACCGAACTGCGTTTGCTGCGCGGTTATGCACGGCTGATGGAGGAGCGCTTCGTCGACCGGATTTCCATTGCCTGGGCGATTGACGAGGAACTGAGCGACTGCCACGTACCGGTCATGAGCCTGCAGCCTCTTCTCGAAAACGTCTTCAAACACACCGTCGAACGCCGCCGCGGCCTGACCCGCATCACCATCATCGCCCGCCGCGAAGGCCCCCGCCTCGTCCTCGCCATCAGCGACGATGCCGGCCACCTGCCCGCCACCCCACCCGCGCCCGCGGCCCCGGGCACGCCGTCCCCGGCCAGCGCGCGCTCAGGTACGACGATTTCCRCGTCTGCGGCTGCGGGCGCGTCCGCGTCTGCGGCGGCCGGCACGTCCACGTCTGCAGAACGCTTTTGCGCGTCAAGCGGCGGTGCGGAGGCTGCGGCGGTGCTCAACGGCGCGAGCGGAGTTGGCTTGCGCAATATCCGCGAGCGCCTGGAAGCGCTGTATGGCGGCCTTGCTACGCTGGAGCTGAGCCAGCTCGAACCGGCGGGGGTGCGCGCTGAGATGAGGATTCCATGCGCGTCCTGATCGTCGACGATGAACGCCCGGCGCGCGACAAGCTGCGCCGCCTGCTGGAGACTGAATCCGACATCACGGCCATCGGCGAAGCACGTGACGGGGTGGAAGCCATCGAACAAGTGGCAGCCTTCGCGCCCGACGCCATCTTTCTGGACGTGCAAATGCCCGAGGTGAGCGGCCTGGAAGTTGCCGCCTCCCTGCCCGACCCCGCACCGTTGCTGGTGTTCGCCACCGCCTTCGACGAATACGCAATCAAGGCGTTCGACGCCAATGCGATCGATTACCTGCTCAAGCCCTTCGACCAGGCGCGCCTGCGACGCGCCCTGCAGCGCCTGCGCGAACGCCTGGCCGCGCGCCGCGCCGCCGCCCCGGACGCGTCCGGAGCGCATGCCACAGCCGTGCCGCTCGCAAATGCCGTGCCGCCAGTATCGCCTGCCTGGCCGCCGCCGCAGCAGCTGATGGTCACCGAGCGCGGCACCACGCGCATTGTGCGTGTCGACGACATCCAGTGGCTGGAGACTGCCGACAACTACGTGGTCCTGCACACCGCCACCAGCGCCCCGCTGCTGCGTCAAACGCTGGGCAACCTGCTCGACACGCTGGGCCCGGCCTTTCAGCGCTGCCACCGCCGCGCTGCCGTGCAACTGGCGTGGATCGACCGCATCGAAGCCTCGCCCAAGGGCGACGGCGAAGTCCTGCTACGCGGCGGCGCCCGCGCCCCGCTGAGCCGCCAGTTCCGCCAGGATCTGCTGTCCGCCCTCGGCTAGCGCCTCTGGCCGCCGACTCGCCCCACGGCACGCCCCACTCACCCCATATCGCTCGCGTGGCGAACCGCCCGCCGGTACGCTGGTCACATCACCAACCTGAGGACCACCGCCATGCACAACAAGAGACTGTATTTCCTGGACTGGATTCGCATCATCGCCTTCTTCCTGCTGATCCTCTTCCACACCGGTATGTATTACGTCACCTGGGGCTGGCACGTTAAAAGTCCCAATGCCAGCGACGCCATCGAACCGCTGATGATGCTGTCCTCGCCCTGGCGCATGACCCTGCTATTCCTGGTATCCGGCGTGGCCGCCTGCCACTTGCTGGACAAACTTGGCACAACACAATTCGCCCGCCAGCGCAGCTTCCGCCTGCTGGTGCCGCTGGTGTTCGGCATGTTCTTCATCGTGCCGCCGCAGTCGTATTTCGAAGTGGTCGAAAAGCTCAACTACGCCGGCAGCTTCAGCGATTTCATGCATCTCTACGTGACCGGCTACCACGGCTTCTGCAATAAGGATGGTTGCCTGACCATCCCCACCTGGAACCACCTCTGGTTCCTGCCCTATCTGTGGGCCTACACCATGATCCTGGCTGTCGTCGGCACCAAACGTGGCGGTGAAGCGCTGGCGAAGCTGCTGACCGGCTGGCGCCTGATCGTCCTGCCTGCCGCCCTGCTGGCCGTGATTCGCATGACGCTGATGCCGATCTTCGACACCACCCACGACCTGATTCATGACTGGGCCATGCACGCCGGCTACTTCAGTATCTTCATGATGGGCGCCCTGCTGGCCAAGCAGCCGCAATTCTGGGAAGCCACAGAACGTGCCCGCTTCCCCGCCCTGGGCATCGCCTTCGCATGCTGGGCATGTTTCGTCTGCTACTACTCGCTGCCGGAAAGCATGCAGGACGCCCTGAACACCATGCGCACCGTCTACGCCCTGTGTCAGTGGAGCGCCATCGTCGCCGTCTGCGGCTTCGGACGCCGCCATCTCAACTTCGACAGCGCCAAACGCCGCTACCTGACCGAAGCCGTGTTCCCGATCTATATCCTGCACCAGACGCTGATCGTATGCTTCGCGCATAGCCTGAAAGTGGCGCATATCGCACCGGCGATCGAATACCTGGTGCTGGTCGTGCTGACCACCACCACCAGCTTCGGCATCTTCGAGATTGTGCGCCGCGTACCGCTGCTGCGTCCCTGCTTCGGACTGCCGCGCACCGAGAAAACGGCGGTCCTGCCGGCCGCCGTCGTAGTGAATTAATTCAGGACCTTGCGCGTGCGCTTGGCGCGGTACATCTCGGCATCGRCAATCGCCAGTGCCTCTTCCAGATCGTAACCCGCCTTGCGCATCGCCATCCCCAGCGAAGCACGCACGTCATAGCCCGCCAGGGTTTCCTGCACACGCAGCAGCATGGCCTGGGCATCGAAGTAATCGCATTCCACCATCAGCATCGCAAATTCATCGCCGCCCATGCGCGCTACCACGTCGGAACCGCGGGTGACATCCTTCAGCGCCTTGCTGCAGCGGATCAGCAGCGCATCGCCGGAGGCATAGCCTTGCGTATCGTTGTAGAACTTGAGATCGTCGAGATCGATCGATACCACGCAAGCCTGATGGCCGTAGCGGCTGCAGCGCTCTTCTTCACGCGCCACCAGCAAGTCCCAGCCGCGGCGGTTGTACAGGCCGGTGAGTTCATCGCGCGTCGCATCGACGTCGGCCCGTTCGGCCTTGCGCAAAGCCTCGGTCGCATTCAATTCGGCTTCCAGCAAGCCGCCCAGCAGATCGGCCATCAGCTTCACYATGTCCTGGTCCTCGCGGATGCGTTCCGGCTGCGGCTCGGGATCGATGGCGCACAAGGTGCCGAACAGCGTACCGTCGGCACGGCGCAGCGGCACGCCGACATAGGCGCCAATCTGCATTTCACCAGTGATCGGGGCGGCTGCATAAGCCGCCTCTTTCTTCACATCGGGCGCGATATTCGGGCCCTGGCCTTCCACCATGCGAGCGCACAGCGACTCGGCCCAACCATAGGACTTACCGGGCTGGACGCCATAACCGTGATCGTCCGAAAACAGGACCACCCAGTTATCCCCGTCGGTGCGGGTGACCATCCATAATTTGAATCCCAGGCGCTGGCGCAGGAACTGCAGGGTCGCCCGGGAAGCTGTCGCGAAATCGTTGATCATGCTTGCCTCATCCATGGAGTTCTGACGCGAAACACCATTATGCACCCAAAAGAAGCGTACGGAACTACTTCGTGAACGTGAGCATGTGGCGCGCGGGACCAGGCAGCAACGGTTCAGGACGTCCGGCAACCCAATCCTCATGTCCGGCCAGGAAGAACGGCGACAAAGGATGGCCACTCTGCCCGCCCGGCATATTGAACAAGCCCTGTTCCTCCTTGCCCGGCGTGACTGTCATGCGCTCGGACTGGCCGAAATTCGGACCGGCCACGCGCGGCATATTGCTATCACCAGGCAACTGGTCGGCTGGCACGGACAGCCACTTGCGCAGCGGCCCCAGCGAACCGGCAATCGGATGCGCCATGGCCGCCGTATTACGCTCGCCCCAGGAATGGGCCGCCAGCGGTTTGCCATCCCTGGACAGGTTGGCGATGGCGCGGTCGATGGCCGCCAGCTGCAAAGCCTTCCAGTCCGGGTATTGTTTCGGCAGCCAGCCTGCAGGCTGTTCGTCCAGCAGCCGCGCCACCACGGCCGGCCAGCGCCGCGAAGCCGCTGCCGCATCGCCATCGAAGCGCCCCATATCCGCATTGGCGCCGCCGTACAGCACTTCGTACATCGACCACATGAAGGCGCGTGCCGCACGGTAGCCCACCGCGTCCACGCTGGCATGGCCGGACCAGCTGTTCTTCAGCAGCCGCGCCAGTTCGGCGCGCTGCGGATTGCCTGCCACGGCCTGATCATCCAGCACGGCCAGGGCACGGTCGCGCCACTTGCCCATGAAGATGGCGCGGTCGTCCAGCATCACGCTGTAGACGCCCTGCTCATTGGTTTTCGGTCCCAGCGCGGTCAGGCTGTCGCGCGCTTGATGCGCGCGCGCACCAAGATCGAAGCCGCCATCGCCTATCAGCTCGGCGCCGGCGCCCAGTAACTGCTGGTTATTTGCCGTGACCAACTGGCCAGTGGCCGGGCTGCGCTGCACCGGATACTCCTTCGCCGGCAGTAGGCCTTGCCAACCGCCCGTCCCGCCTTGCAGCGGGAAAGTTGGATCGGCGCCGCCTTTCGCGCGGCGTACCAGCGGACCGGCAATCGTCCAGCCGATATTGCCGCTGGCGTCGCCCGCCACCATATTCTGGGCCGGGATGCCGACCGTCGGCGCCAGCGCCAAAGCCTGGTCCAGCGAAGTGACCAGCTCCATGCGGCGCAAATTCATGTTCACGGCTTGCAGCTCGTGCGCCACCCAATGCACGGCATAGGGCTTGCCCTTGCCTTCCATGATCGGGCCCTGCGAGGTTTCACGCACCGCCAGGTGGACGGCTGGCGCGCCTTTCACCAGAATGCTTTCAACATGCACGGCCGGCGTTTCCCAGCCACCGGCGACTTGCACCTTGCCGGGATGGGCAGAGTCCTCTGCCACTGGCACAAAGTCCATGTAGTCGCCATAACTGTTGGTGAAGCCCCAGGCCACATGGCCATTGCTGCCCGCCACAATGGCCGGAACGCCGGGCAGAGTTACGCCGATCACGCGGCGCGTGCCGCCATTGTCGCCGGGGATGTGCAGCTGCATGCGGTACCAGGTATTCGGCAGCTTGATCCCCAGGTGCATATCGTCGGACACGATGGCGCCGCCATTGGCGCTGCGGCTGCCCGCCACCGCCCAGTTATTGCTGCCCACGCCGTCGACGAAATCGATCATGGCAATCTGCACCGGATCTTTCGGCACGTTCTGGCCCCACCATGCGGGGGCTTCGGCTGGAATGGGCGCGGCCGGTGCGGGCACGCTGGCCGCATCCAGTGGCGCATCCCATTGCGTGGATTCGGGCAGCAGGAAGGCCAGTTGTTCCGGCGTGGTGTGTTCCTTCATCCAGCCGCGCGACAGCTCGCGCGAACCCTGGCCGCCTTGCAGATCGAAATACATGGCCCATGCCACCAGCAGCGAGTCTTCCGGCAGCCAGGCGCGCGGCGCCACGCCCACCAGGCCGTACTCGAAGGGACGGGTGCCGAGCGCATTCAAGCCATCGTTGACGCCCGCCGTATAGCGTTCCAGCAGAAGGCGCTCAGACTGCGGCAGTCCAAGCAGGGCCAGTGAAGCGCGCGCGCGGAAGCGGTGCAGCCGATGCGCCTTGTCGACCCCAAGGGCCTTTTCGCCGAACAGTTCGGCCAGTTCACCAGCCGCGACGCGGCGCAGCAAATCCATCTGGAAGAAGCGGTCCTGGGCATGCACAAAGCCGGTGGCGTAGGCCACGTCGTCGCGGTCGCCGCCGGACACGGTCGGCACGCCGAGCGCATCCCGCGCCACGGTGACCGTGCCGCTCAGGCTTGCGACATTGCGCCTGCCATCCAGTTCGGCCAGGCTGCCGCGCAGGAAGAACCACAACCCCAACAGCGCCAGCAGCAGGACAACCAGTATGCCCAGCCCGATCCGCTTGAGCCAGATGCCCAGCTTTTGCATGCATTCCCTCTTTATTATTGCGTTGCGGGGAATCTTGCCAGAAATCCAATTGAAACGGGAGTAAAAAAGTGTAAGCGCCATTCTTTAACCAGCTCATGCTACATTGCTCACATGATCCCTGCCCCCACTCCTGAAAACGAAGCCGGGCGCATCGCGGCCCTGTATGCGGCCCTGCTGCTGGACACTCCTCGTGAGGAGCGCTTCGACAAGATCGTGGAATTCGCGGCCCGCGAGTTCGACGTCCCTATTGCCCTGATCTCCCTGATCGACAGCGACCGCCAGTGGTTCAAGGCCGCCGTCGGCCTGGGCGAGGTGTGCCAGACCGGCCGCGATATCTCCTTCTGCGGCCACGCCATCATGCGCAACGACATCATGGTGATCCCGGATGCGCTGCAAGATCCGCGCTTTGCCGACAACCCGCTGGTAACGGACTGGCCGCACATCCGCTTCTACGCGGGCGCCCCGCTGATCCAGCGCGACGACTATGCGCTGGGCACCTTGTGCGTGATCGACACCAAACCGCGCCAGTTCGACGATGTGGAGCTGGCCATCCTGTCCACCTTGCGCGGACTGCTGATGCAGGAACTGGAGGGTGGCAATGGCTGAACAGAATATGCTGCTGGTGGAACCTGAAACCATGCTGCGCCGGACCGTGGCCATGACCGCCCGCTCGCTGGGGATGGCGCATATCCACGAAGCGGCCAGCGTGACCATGGCGCGCGAGCTGCTGCGCCACCAGAAGTTTGACGGCGCCGTGATCGCCATCGATGCGGGCGGCGGGCATGACCTGTCCCTGCTTGACCAGCTACGCCAGGGCCGCACGCTGAGCAAGGCCACCATTCCGGTCGCGGTGCTGGCCGAACAGTGCGACGGCACGCTGCTGGCCGCGCTGCGCGAGCGCGGCGTGAACCGCGTTATACTCAAGCCCTTCCGCGCACGCACCCTGCTCGACTGTTTTTCCGCACTGGCTCAAGGATAGGAGAATTGGATGGCACGCCTGACCGCAAAAGACTTTGATCCGGAAGTTCTGAAGCTGTTCGACCAATACGTGCATGGCCAGTTGAGCCGGCGCGATTTCATCTCCTCCGCTGCGCGCTATGCGGTGGCCGGCGCCACGGGCGCCAGTCTGCTGGCAGCCCTGTCACCTAGCTTTGCCGCGCAACAGGTCGCGCCCACCGATGCGCGCATCAAGGCCAGCTATGTGGAGTTCCCATCGCCGCAAGGCTACGGCAAGCTGCGCGGCTATCTGGCGCAGCCCGCGGCGCCCACCGGCAAGCTGCCCGCCGTGCTGGTGGTGCATGAGAACCGCGGCCTGAATCCGCATATCGAAGACATCGCCCGCCGCCTTGCCCTGGATGGCTTCCTGGCGTTTGCGCCGGATGCCCTGTTCCCGCTGGGCGGCTATCCCGGCGACGAAGACAAGGCGCGCGAACTGTTCCCCAAACTGGACCAGACCAAGACCCGCGCCGATTTCGTCACCGCCGTTCAGATCCTGAAAGCCCATCCGGCCGCCAATGGCAAGGTGGGCGTGGTCGGCTTCTGTTACGGCGGCGGCATTGCGAACTACCTGGCCACGGTAGTACCGGACCTCGCAGCCGCCGTGCCTTTCTACGGCAGCCAGCCGCCCGCCGGCGAGGCGGTAAAAATCAAGGCGCCGCTGCTGATCCACGATGCCGAAAAGGACACGCGCATCCTGGCCGGCTGGCCCGCCTACGAGGCCGCATTGAAAGCCGCGCACGTCAAATACGAACACTTCGTCTACCCCGGCACCGAGCATGGCTTCAATAACGACACCACGCCGCGCTACGACGAAGCGGCTGCCACGCTGGCCTGGCAGCGCACCGTCGATTTCCTGAAGCAGAAGCTCAGTACGTAAGCTCGGAAAGCGATGCACCGCGCATCAGGCTGTGGTAGCGGAAGGCTTCGCGCACATTCTCGCGCAAGGTCTGGTCGTCCCAGGGCTTGGTGTAGAACCGGTAGATTTCCCCGCGGTTGATGGCGTTCAGCACCGTATCCAGCTCCGTGTAGCCGGACAGGATGATGCGCACCGTGCCTGGATACAGCTTCTTCACGCGACTGAGGAATTCGGTGCCGTTCATGGACGGCATGCGCTGGTCGCTGATGACCACCTGCACCTCGTGCAAGGCCAGATGGGCAAAAGCCTCTTCCGCCGTGTTGGCAGTGAGGATCTGATAACCGTCGCGCCGCAGCAGCCGGGTTAAGGCAGACACGATATTCGGCTCGTCATCCAGCAGCAGCAAAGTGCCGCTGGATGCAGTGGCGGCAGGCCGCGCCGCATGCAGCGATTCCTTGGCCAGCAGCGCGGCGAGAGCGTCGGCATCGACCGGGCGGCTGAGGAAATAGCCCTGCGCCTCATCGCAGCCGAAGCGCCGCAGATAAGACAGCTGGGCTTCCGTTTCGACACCCTCGGCCACCACGCGGAAGTCCAGACTGTGGCCCAGCGCAATCACGCTGCGCACGATGGCCGCCACGGCTGGCGCGCCCAGCATCTCGCGCACGAAGCTCTGGTCGATCTTGAGGTAATCAATGGGGAACAGCTTCAGATAAGCCAGGCTGGAATAGCCGGTGCCGAAATCGTCGATGGCCAAGCTCACGCCGACGGCCTTCAGGCGGCGGATGGTCGCCACGGCCGATTCGGCGTCGTGCATCATCATGCTCTCGGTCAGTTCCAGTTCGAGGCTGCTGGCCTGCAGGCCGGTTTCCTGCAGCGCCGCTACCACTTCATCGACCAGTCCCTTGTCGCGGAACTGCCGTGCCGACACGTTGACCGCCACCCGCACCGGCGGCAAGCCCGCGTCCAGCCAGGCGCGGTTCTGCGCGCAGGCAGTGTGGATCACCCAGCGGCCGATATCCACGATCAGGCCCGTTTCTTCCGCCACGCCGATGAAACGGGCCGGCGACACCAGGCCAAGCGTTGGATGGCGCCAGCGGATCAAGGCTTCCACGCCCATGATTTCGCCGGTATCCACGCCGGCCTTGGGCTGGTATTGCAGGAAGAATTCGTTACGCGCCAGCGCGCCGCGCAGCTCGCCCTCGATCACGGCCCGCTCCACCACCCGCGCATGCATGGCGGCCTCGTAAAACTGCAACTGGTTGCGGCCCGCTTCCTTGGCGCGGTACATCGCAATGTCCGCGTGGCGCATCAGGAGCTGGGCGTCCGTGCCATCGGCAGGGAATACGCTCACCCCCATCGAGCAGCTGACGGCCACTTCCTGCCCTGCCAGTTGCACCGGCTCCGACACAACGGACAACAGGTGCTGCAGCATGGTCTGCGGCGGCGCAGTCTGGGTGCCGGTCAGCAGCACCAGAACGAATTCGTCGCCGCCCAGCCTTGCCACGGTGTCCGTCTCGCGCACGGATGCGCGCAGACGGCCTGCCACGGTGCACAGCAGCTCATCGCCCGCCGCGTGGCCCAGGTTATCGTTGACCAGCTTGAAGTTGTCCAGGTCAAGGAAAACGACCCATACGGTATGCGCGTAACGCTGGGCGTAGCCGATGGCTTGCGCCAGCCGGTCGGCGCACAGATTGCGGTTCGGCAGCCCGGTCAATGCGTCATGGCTGGCCTGGTATTCGAGCTGGGCCTGATAGTCCATGGTGGACGTCATATCCGTCAGCACGCAAACGCGGTGGCTGACTTCACCCGTGGGGCTGCGCACTGGCGCCACACGCAATTGCGCCCAGTACAGCGAACCGTCGCGATGCTGGGCGTGCACCATCAGCGTCACGTCGGACTGGGCGCGCATGGCGTCGTGCACCGCAGCCTTGCTGTCGTCGCCGTCATTCGTCAACAACTGTTCCAGGCTGCGTCCGCGCACCTCTTCCGGGCTGTAGCCGCATAACTGGAACAACGCCGTGTTGGCGTACTCAATGGTGTCCAGATCTTCGCCAACGGCCGTGATGGCGATCGCGCTGGAACTGGCATCGAGCGCGCGGTCGTGCAGCTGCAGCGCGCGTTCCACCTGCTTGCGCTCGGTGATGTCTTCGATCGTACCCAGCACGCCGATGGTATTTCCCGCTACATCATGCAGCGGCAGTTTGTTGATCAGGAACCAGTGCAGCGAGCCATCCGCGAACGGCAGATGATCTTCGCGGTTCAGGGAGGGCTCGCCGCTGCTGATGATCTGGCGGTCCTCGGCGCGGATACGCTCCGCATTGTGCGACCAGGGGAAATCGAAATCGCTCTTGCCCGCCACCTCCTCGCGCGAGCGCAGGCCGGCCGCACGCGCAAACACGTCGTTGCAGCCCTGGTAGCGCAGCTCCAGGTCTTTCCAGAAGATCTGGTGCGGAATATGGT
>NZ_JBFRDW010000023.1:0-20026 GCF_052113985.1 Pseudoduganella sp. RAF53_2
GCGCAGGCTCAATGCGTTGCACAGCTGGACGCCCTTCAGTCAGCGTCCCGGTTTTGTCAAACACGACATGGGTCGCGCGATGCAGTGTCTCCAGCACGTGCGGACGCACGATCAGCACCCCCACGCCCAGCAATCGGTCGGTGGCCGCAGCCAGCGCGGAAGGCGTCGCCAGTGACAGCGCGCAGGGACAGGACACTACCAGCACCGCAATCGCCACCGGCCACGCGCGTGCTGCGTCATGCCACCACCAGAACGCAAAACTCGCCAGCGCAAACAGCAGCAGCGCTGACACGAACCAGGAAGCCGCGCGATCCGCCCACTGCGCAATGGCAGGCTTTGCGCTACCCGCCTGCTCGATCAGTTTGAGCAGCCCGGACAAGGTGCTCTCCCGCGCGGGACGCAGCACACGTAGCACGACAGGATTGCCCGCATTGACTGCACCACCGGGAATTTCCTCGCCCTCGCGCTTAGGCTGTGGCGCACTCTCGCCAGTCAGCAACGCCAAGTCGACTGAGGTCGCGCCTTCGACCAGCACACAGTCAGCCGGAATCGCCTCGCCTGCCCTGGCGAGCACGAAATCGCCGGCGTCCAGTGCGCCGGCAGGCACCACGCTGCATTCACGCGATGCGGGCCACTCGGCGAGACGCGACGCTGATTCGGGCAGGCCGTGCTGCATGCGCTCCAGCGCCACCGCTGCTTTGCGCCGCGCGAAAAGCTCCAGATAGCGGCTGCACAGCAGCAGGAAAATGAACATCGTGACCGAGTCGTAATACACCTCGCCCGTACCGCGCAATGTCGACACCGCACTGCCGATGAACGCGGCCAGAATGCCCAGCGCCACCGGCACGTCCATGCCCAGCACCCGCGCGCGCAAGCTGGCCAGCGCACCACGCAGGAAAGGTTGCGCCGAATAGACGATCGCAGGCAAAGTCAGAAGCAGGCTGGCCCAGCGCATCAGGCCCGCCATATCGGCATCCAGCGTGCCGTCCTGCGCCATATATTCTGGCGCCACGTACATCATCACCTGCATCATCGACAGCCCGGCCACGAACAGCTGCCGGCCTAATGTTTTGCTGGCCTTCTGTAACTGTGCGCTGTGGCGCGCGGCATCGTAGGGGTAGGCGCTGTAGCCGATGCTGCGCACTGCCTGCAGGATCTCGGCAGCGCTAGCCTTATCCTTATGCCAGCGCACGAACAGCCGCTCGGTCGCGACATTCAGGCTGGCCTGCTCCACGCCGTTCAGCTGGCGCAAGCGATGCTCGATCAGCCATACGCAAGCCGCGCAGCGAATGCCATCGACCAGTAGCGTCGCCTCGCAGGCATCACCATCGGACACGATGCGCGGATCATCATTGAACAGCTTCAGTTCCGGCGGCACATCGGCTTCGCCGGCGGCGGAAGCATAGCCGGTGCGTTCACGGTAATAGCTTGTCTGGCCGATATCGACAATCGTCTGCGCCACCGCCGCGCAGCCAGGGCAGCACATGGATTGCGCCGTGCCGTCGATCGTCACACGCCAGCTGGATGCGGCAGGAACAGGCAGGCCGCAGTGGAAACAATCACTCAGCTCAGGCATAAGGCATCAATCCAGCCATGCTGCACGCCGGTCGCGGCGCGCGCGAGGCCGAGCAAGGCAAAGCCCAGCACCAGCAGACCGCCCAGCACGCGCACCTGGCGGCGGCGCAGCCAATCGCGCAGGCGCGCGCCCAGCAATCCCATGGCCAGCAACATGGGCAGCGTGCCGAGGCCAAACGCCGCCATCACGGCGGCGCCATTCAACGCTGAACCTCCCAGTATTGCCGTCAGCAGCACACTGTACACCATGCCGCACGGGACCCAGCCCCAGGCTGCACCCAGCGCAAGCGCCTTTGGCAGCGTGTCCATTGGCACCAGCGGACGCAGGGCGGGCTGAATGTGCCGCCACAACACACCACCGGCAGCTTCGACACGCGCGAGGCCATGCCAGGCATCCATCAGGTAAAGGCCCAGCAAGGCTAACATCAGATTCATCATCCAGTAGGCGGCGGTCTGCCAGGCAGCCAGGTGGGCGAGCGCCGCCGCGCCATTTGCAAGTCCACCTGCCAGTGCGCCAGCCAGCGCATAGCTGGCGATGCGCCCCGTGTTGTAGGCCAGTACGCGTGGCAGGCCGCGCGCGGCGCCGGCGGGCGTGATGGGAATGACGCGGCCCGGCGCCATACTGAAAGCGCTGACGATCCCGCCGCACATGCCCGCGCAGTGCACGCTGCCCGCGAGCCCGACGACGAAGACCGGCAACAGGTTCATATCGTTCTCGAAAAGCGCAACGGCTGCTGCGTGGCACGGTTCAGGTGGCGGTCGAACACCATGCAGATATTGCGGATCAGCAGACGGCCCTTCGGCGTAACGGAAATCCAGTCATCTTCGATGGTCAGCAAACCATCTTCGGCGAACTCGTTCAGGCGCTCCAGCTCCTGGGCGAAATACTGCTTGAAGCGGATCGGATACGCCACTTCCAGTGCCGACATCGACAGTTCGAAATTACACATCAGCATCTGAATCACCAGGCGGCGCAGCAGATCGTCCGTATCCAGCGCATAGCCGCGCGAGATCGGCAGGCGGCCGGAATCCAGGCGCGCGTAGTATTCGTCCAGCGTTTTCTCGTTCTGGCTGTAGGTGCCGTTGACCGAGCTGATGGCCGACACGCCCAGCGCCACCAGGTCCGTTTCCGCATGGGTCGAATAACCCTGGAAATTCCGGTGCAGTCGGCCCTGGCGCTGTGCCACGGACAGGTCATCGTTCGGTTTGGCGAAATGGTCCATGCCGATGTAGATGTAACCGGCGTCAGTCAGGCGCTGGATGGCCAGCGCCAGCATTTCCAGCTTCGCTTCCGGCGATGGCAGCTCATTGTCCGCGATACGGCGCTGAGGCTTGAACAGATGCGGCATGTGCGCATAGTTGTACAACGCGATGCGGTCCGGATCAGCGGCGACCACCTGCGCCAGTGTGCGTTCCATCGATTCCATGCCTTGCTTCGGCAGGCCGTAGATCAGATCAATGCTGATGGAGCGGAAACCTGCGTCGCGCGCGGCCTGCATCACCGCCAGCGTCTCTTCCGCGGGCTGGATACGGTTGRCGGCCTTCTGCACCTCCGGATCGAAGTCCTGCACGCCGAGGCTGACGCGGTTGAAGCCTTGCGCGCGCAGCGAGAACACGCGCTCGCGGTCCACGGTACGCGGGTCGATTTCGATCGAGTATTCGCCTTCTTCATCCGGCGCAAAATCGAAGCACTCGCGCAGGTGCGCCATCAGCTCGGACATCTGCTCGTCGCTGAAATAGGTTGGCGTGCCGCCGCCGAAGTGCAACTGTTCGACGCGCTTCATGCCGTCGAACAGTTTGGCCTGCATTTCCGCTTCCTGCTTCAGGTAGTCCAGGTAGATCGCGGCTTTGCGGCGGTCTTTGGTCACGATCTTGTTGCAGGCGCAGTAGTAGCACACGGTGTCGCAGAACGGCACGTGCACATACAGCGACAGCGGACCGCGTCCGCCACGCAGGCGGCGCTCCGCCAGCGCTTCGAGGAAATTCCCGTAGCCGAAGTCCGCGTTGAAGCGGTCAGCCGTTGGATAAGAGGTGTAGCGCGGGCCGGAAATGCTTAGCTTGCTGATCAGGTCTGCATCGAATTGGACGTTCATGATTCTGTGCCGGTGGATATCAGGCGGAGGCCAGCTGCAGCACGGCCGGGCGTTTGCCGGCGCGCGAGCGGCTTGCTTTGCCGAACTTGAACAGGCTGACGGCTTGCGTCAGACCGAAAGCCTCTTCCGCCAGGCTGCTCGCTGCTGCGGCGGCTTCTTCGACCAGCGCAGCGTTTTGCTGTGTGACCTGGTCCATGTGGGCGATGGCTTGGTTGACCTGGTCCACGCCGATGCTTTGCTCGCGGGACGCGGTCGAGATTTCCTGCATGATTTCGGTGACACGCTTCACCGATGACACCACCTGCTCCATCGTCGTGCCGGCCCGCTGCGCGCGCTCCATGCCGTCGCTCACTTTGCCGACCGAGACTTCGATCAGCTGCTTGATGTCCTTGGCCGCGGCGGAGGAGCGCTGCGCCAGATGCCGCACTTCGCCTGCCACGACAGCGAAGCCGCGTCCCTGTTCGCCGGCCCGTGCTGCTTCGACGGCGGCATTCAGGGCCAGGATGTTGGTCTGGAAGGCGATGCCTTCGATCAGGGCGATGATGTCCACGATGCGCCGGGATGAGCTGTTGATTTCGTCCATGGTGGCGATGACGTCGGCCACGATGGTGCCGCCCTGTACTGCCACATCGGAGGCGGCCAGCGCCAGCATATTGGCCTGCTGCGAATTGTCCGCATTGGCTTTGACGGTGGACGAGAACTGCTCGATGCTTGATGCAGTCTCTTCCAGGCTGGCTGCCTGCGATTCGGTGCGGCCGGACAGGTCCTGGTTGCCGACGGCGATCTGGCGCGTGGCCACCGCCATGGTTTCCACGTTCACACGCACGTCGCGGATGGTGGCGATCAGATTGCTGTTCATTTGCTGCAGGGCGCGCAGCAGCTGGCCCACTTCGTCCGAGCTGTCGCTCTCGAAGGTGCCGGACAGGTCGCCCGCCGCGATCTGGCGGGCGCCATCCAGGGCGCGGCTCAATGGCTGCAGCATGCCGGCGCGCAGCGTATGCCACAGGAAGACATTGACCAGCAGGCCGATCGCCGTAGCGCCAAAGATGCCGAAGCGGACTGCCTCGCCGCCATCGCCGAACAGACTCGCGATGCACACGGCGGCCAGCAGCACGTTCGTCACGCTGGTGCAGGCCCAGATGCGCATGGCCAGCGAGACGTGGCTCAGACGCGCCAACCAACCGCCGACACCACGATGGATGACGTGGCCATGCCTGATCGTGATGCTCTGCGTGCCGTGTTCGCGGATTTCGCGGTAGGCTGCTTCAGCGGCGGCGACCTGCGAGCGCTCGGCCTTGGTGCGGACGGACATGTAACCGATGGTGCGGCCGTTCTCGCGGATCGGCGTGATATTGGCGCGCACCCAGTAGTAGCCGCCGTTCTTGCAGCGGTTCTTGACGATGCCGGTCCACGGCAGTCCGGCCTTAATGGAAGCCCACAGGTCTGTAAACGCTTCTTTCGGCATGTCCGGGTGGCGGACGATATTCTGTGGCGAGCCAATCAGCTCTTCGGACGTGAAGCCGCTGACTTGCTCGAAATAGGGATTGATGTAGGTGATGTTCCCGTCCAAGTCAGTTTTCGAGACGATGGCTTGATCCTCGTCCAGCTCAACTTCCTGATTCGTTACCGGTAAATTAACTCGCATGGCGCACTCCTGAGTTCACAGGAGTGCAGTCTAGGGATTTGGGGCCAAAAAATAATTGATCTGGGTCAAGTTTGGCCCAGAGCCGCGATATCCCGAACATTCTTCTGCACGGCTACCGCAGCGAACAGGCTTAGCACATAGGACATGCCGTAAAACCCCTTTTCCCTCGGCGCCATCCCGGCATTCCACAGCCCGGCGAGACAGGCGGCAATGTCGATCAGGTGCGCGGATTAGCCCTGGCGTTTGAGGCTGCGCAAGAGGCGGCTGCTGAGGGTGACGGCGGCGAGGACGAGGGCGCCGGCGACGACGCCGATGATGGCTTCCAGCGCGACGGACGCCAGGAAGGCGAGCACGGGGCCGATGCCGCCGACGCCACCTGCGGCTTCCGCTGCGTGCTCGGCGGCGTGGTGCAGCGCGGGAATGCCGTGGGAAAGAATGCTGCCGCCGACCGTGAACATGGCCAGCGTGCCGGCCACCGACAGGAATTTCATCAGCTTCGGCGCCGCCGCCAGCAGGAACCCGCCCAACTTGTGCACCGCGGCGCTGGCGCCCTTCAGGCGGCACAGGTACAGGCCTGCGTCGTCCATCTTCACGATACCCGCCACGATGCCATACACGCCGATGGTCATGATCACGGCCACGCCAGCCAGCACGGCCACCTGCTGGCCGAATGGCGCGCTGGCCACCGTGCCGAGGGCAATCACAATAATCTCCGCCGACAGAATGAAATCGGTGCGGATGGCGCCCTTGATTTTGTCCTTCTCAAGCGCCACCAGGTCGACTGTTTCATCGGCCACGGCGGCCGTCAGCTCGGCGTGATGCTGTTCGTCTTCCGCTTCGCTATGCAGGAATTTGTGTGCCAGCTTTTCGAAGCCTTCAAAGCACAGGTAGGCGCCGCCCAGCATCAGCAGCGGCGTAATCGCCCAGGGAGCAAAGGCGCTGATGGCCAGCGCCGCGGGAACCAGAATGGCCTTGTTCTTCAGCGAACCCACGCCCACCGCCATCACCACGGGCAACTCGCGATCGGCGCGCACGCCGGCTACCTGCTCGGCGTTCAGCGCCAGATCGTCGCCCAGTACACCTGCGGTCTTTTTGGCCGCGAGTTTGCTCATGGCGGCCACGTCGTCCAGGATGGTGGCGATATCGTCGATCAAGGCGAGCAGGCTGCTACCGGCCATTAGCAAACTCCTAAGAATGAAATCCCGACAATCTAACACGAGCGGTGAGGCAAGCTACAATGGAATTTTTGCCTGTCGGGAATTGCCATGAGCTTCGCCACCTGGATCACCTTTGTCATCGCCGCCGCCATCATTGCTGTGTCGCCGGGTTCCGGCGCGGTGCTGTCGATGTCGCATGGATTGTCCTATGGCGTGAAAAAGACCAGCGCCACCATTCTCGGCCTGCAAATAGGCCTGCTGCTGGTGCTGGCGATTGCCGGCGCGGGCGTCGGCTCGCTGCTGCTGGCATCGGAAGTGGCATTCAATGTGGTGAAGACGATTGGCGCGATCTACCTGATCTGGCTTGGCCTGTGCCAGTGGCGCGCCAAGGTGCAGATCGGCGACCGTGCGGGGGTGACCGTGCAATCGGTGCTGCCGTCCTTCCGCAAGCGTGTGCTGACTGGTTTTCTGACGAATGCTACCAACCCTAAAGGCATCATTTTCATGGTGGCCGTGCTGCCGCAGTTCATTTCCCAGAGCGCGCCCCTGCTGCCGCAACTGGGCATCCTGGCCGTGACCATGTGCGTTATCGACCTGACGGTGATGCATAGCTATGCTTTCCTGGCATCGTCGATGCAGCGTTTCTTCCGCGACGCCAGCGCGCTGAAAAAGCAGAATCGCGTGTTTGGCGGTTTGCTGATGCTGATCGGCTCCGCCCTGTTCTTCGTCAAACGCGGCGGGGCGCACGCTTAAAACCGCAAAGCCAAGCAGGTGGCTGCCACGCCGTGGCAGCCACCCGCCTCACGCCTTGGGTTTTCTTCGCTCCGGGTCCTTTGCAAACATTTGTAACGGACGTCGTCGAGTTACGTTTTCAAGCGTTAAATGAAAACAAAAACACTATCGGAGTGGAGACATGAAGCGCAAGATTGTGCATTTCCTGCTACTGGCGGCGCTGGTGGCAGTGTCGTCGCTGGCTTTGGCCGATCCGCCTACGCGCGTGGGACGCATGTCCGTGGTCGAAGGCCAGGTCACCCTGGACGCCAACGGCGACGAGCAAACCGGCAACCTGTTGAACTGGCCGGTCACCACGGGCAACCATGTCACCACCGCCCCAGGCGCGCGCGCGGAGTTCCGCATCGGCTCCTCGGCCGTGCGCGTGGACGGCGATTCCGACGTTGAAATCATCGCGCTGGACGAAGAGAGCATGCGTCTGCGCCTGAACTACGGCACGGCCAGTGTGCGCATTCGCGATGGCCAGGATCTGGGCGGCTTCGACCTGACCACGCCGCAAGCGCGCGTCGTCATGACCCAGCCCGGCACGGTGCGTGTCGATACCGAACGCGCGCCGGATACCACCGTAGTCTCCGTGCTGGCGGGCGCAGCGCAAGTGCAGTCGGGTAACGAAATGGTCACCGGCGGCAGCGGCAAGCGCATCGAAGTGCGCGGCGACGAGTTTTACACCAGCCTGGCGGTGCGCGACCGCTTCGACGACTGGGTGCAGACACGCGACCGCCGCGAGGAAGGCTTGCCTGCCACCCGCTACATTCCCACCGACGTCACCGGCTACGAAGAGTTGGACCAGTACGGCAGCTGGGCCGATAACAACGAATATGGCGCTCTGTGGACCCCACGCCTGGTGCCGGTGGGCTGGGCGCCATATCGCGATGGCCGCTGGGTGTGGGTTGATCCCTGGGGCTGGACCTGGGTCGATAACTCGCCCTGGGGTTATGCACCTTTCCACTACGGCCGCTGGGTCGTGGTGAATAACCGCTGGTGCTGGGCACCGGGCCGCTGGCAGGGCCGTCCTGTGTGGGCGCCGGCGCTGGTGGGCTGGGTTGGCGGTGCCAATTGGAGCGTGACTTTCGGTAGCCGCTCGGGTCCGGGCGTGGGCTGGTATCCGCTGACGCCGCGCGACCACTTCGTACCGTCTTACCGCGTGACCACCGTGTATGAAAACCGTGTGGCCTGGCGCCACCGCAGCGATGACCGCTGGCAGGAGCGCTGGGTCGACCGCAACCACGATGGACGCCGCGATGGTGTGACCGTGCTGCCGCGCGACCAGTTCGAACATCGCCGTTCAATCTCCGTGGCCAATGTGCCGCGCGGCCAGGTGACGCCGGCACAGATTCGCAATGTGCCGCAGGCTCCTGCACCAAGGCCGCAAATTACTGCGCCGGTGCGTCCGGGGAATGTCGCAGGGCGTCCGGACTGGCGCGAACGTGAGCGTGAGAACCAGCAGCGGGACAACCGGGGTGTGGAGAACCGCGGTGACCAGTGGCGCGACCGCATCCGCGCCGATAATCAGCAGCAGCGTAATGAGCAACAGCGCGAACAGCGCCAGGAGCGGGGCGCCGAGCAGCGCTTCGAGCAGCCGCGTAATGTGATCAGCACCAATCCGCAGGCAGGTATGAGGYAGGTGCCGGCGCCGCAGCCGCAGCAAGGCATCCTGAGYACGACGCCGCCGCCTGCCGCCCGCCAGCAAGCGGAAGAGCGTGACCGGATGGCACGCCAGCAGACTGAAGAACGCGATCGCAATACGCGTCAGCAGGCCGAGGAGCGTGACCGCAACGCGCGCCAGGCCGCGGACCGGGACCGCATGGCACGTCAGCAGACCGAGGAGCGCGATCGCAATGCGCGCCAGGCCGCGGATCGGGATCGCATGGCACGCCAGCAGGCCGACGAGCGCAACGCGCGCCAGCAAGCGGAAGAACGTAATGCCCGCCAGCAGGCCGAGGAACGCAACGCCCGCCARCAGCAGGAAATGCGCAATCGCGAGGAAATGCAGAATCGCGACCGCGAGCGCCGTGAAGCGCAGGCGCGTGAGATTCGCGAAGCGCGCGACAACCGTCCGCCGGTGCAGATCAGCCAGCCGCGTCCGGAGCCGCAACAAGCACCGCGCCAGGCAATGCCTGCACCGCAGCCGCAGCAAGCACATGAACAGCCGCAGCCGCGGCGCGAGGAGCGCCACGAACGCGGTGGCGATCGGGACGACAAGCGCGGACGCGAAAATTCGCGGTAACCGTTTAACCTCAAAAATCGGCGGACCAGCCGCCGATTCTTGCGCTTTGTCACAAAGCCGTAGCGAATGAAGGGTACATTTCTGTACCGTTTGATTCATCACCGCTTTGTCCCGACTAATTCCTGCAAATTAGTCTTTGGCCGGCTCCCTTAACAGGAGCTGGCCTTTTTTTATTTCTGCTCGYGCGCCCGCTGGCGGATGCGCTCGCGCCACTCGCCCAGCGCGGACAGCGCGCCGTGAAATTCCTTCTCGATCAGGTCGGCTTCAGCCTCGGTCACCTTGCCGTCCAGCAGTGCGTCGGAAACCGCCTCCGCCACCGCACCCACCTGCGCCATGACGCGGCAGACGGTCTGCGAGAGGTCATCGCTGCCCACTTCATCCGGCACCGGCACCACGAAAGCCGCCATGCCGTGGCGGTTCAGCAGCGCATGCAGCGGCAGCATCGCATCCGGCACGCCGGCGGAACGGCAGTGCTCCAGGATGGCCGACACCTCCTCAAAGGACGGGTAGTGCGAGGCGATGCTCGGTGCCAGCTTGTTGCGCAGCACGTTCACGGAGATGCCCATGCATTGCGCCAGCGCGTCCAGCCCGCCCGGATAACCGCGGGCGACCTTGTACAGCGCATCGTGTTGATTCATGTCTAAGTACTTGCGAGTCATGGTGAAGCGGACCTTTTATTACCGATGATTTTATGTTGTGCGAACGATAAGCTGACCTTCATCGCAAGCTTTTCTTATTAACCGACAACGGTGAAAGACCATGATTAAGCGTCTTCGCAATGCCCTGGTACTCGCGCTGCTCCTGCCTTTGGCCACGATGTCCGTGGCCGATGCGCGTCCCGGCGGCTCGTCGTTCCGAGGCGGATTTTCGTCGCAAAAGAGCGCGGCGGCAAGAAGTTCCGCAGCGCCCAAGCAGCCCTCATTCGGCAGCTTCGGTTCGCGCAAGCCGGATGCAGCGCCCGCCAGCAAGCAGGATAGCGTACGCGGCAGCTCGGCCGCCTCGCGTGACCTGGACCAGCGCGCCTCGCAGGACCGCGCACTGCGCAACTGGGACTCGCGTAACAGCTCGACTGCTTCGTCCGGCAGTAACGGCTCCGGCGCGGCTGGCTCCAGCGCGGCCAACCATGGCACTACCGCGCTGCCACCGCTGAATCCGGTGCAGCCCGGCGGCAGCAGTTACAGCGGCTACGGCCAGGCTGGCGCACCAATGTCGCCCGCGCCGGTCGTGATCCGCGAGCGTAGCGGCAGCAGCCCGTGGCTGTGGGGGCTGGGCGGCTACCTGCTGGGCAGCCATGCGCTGTCGCGCGCTCAGACCGTGCCTGCTCCTGCGCCGTCGTCCGCGCCAAGCACGACCACGATCTCGACGGATGACGCCGCCACCGGTGCCGTAAGCAATGACGCCGCCGGTGGCGTCGCCCAGTCGCTGCCGAGCACGGCTCCGGCAGCCAAGCAGGAGCGCAGCACGATTCGTACGCTGACCTGGGCGCTGCTGATCTTCGGCTTCGCCTGGTTGCTGTGGATTGGCTGGCGCCGCAACAAGTCGGCGAAAAAGAACGCTAACTATTCGTTTGAAAGGAACTGAGTCATGGGCTGGAAAGATGCAATCGGCTATCTGCGCAGCAATGTTCGCCGCGATACGGAGACCGAACAGCAAGACCTTGGCCTGCCGATGCAAGCCCGTATCGGCAGTCTGGTCAGCCTGCAACTGTCGCCGCTGCTGCGTGCCAATACGTCCGGTTCGCTGATCGCGCTGCCGGACGAAGCGGACACCCGCATCGTGGCCATTTCGCAGATGAAGCTGACCATGTCCGGCCGTCTCTACCGCTACTACCTGGCGACCGGCGACAACGAAGGTGAGGAAAAGTTCCTGCAGCTTTACGCGGATTCCCAGGGCGAAGTGAAGGAAATTCTGTATTGCAGCGGTCTGGTGCGCGTCGTGCCGGAGTCTATCGCCGACCAGGACGCCTACACGGGCGCCAACGGCAGCGGACTCGGCGATCGCAATTACTCGGTCTGGCGCGAGCAGCTGCGGGAAGTCGGGCTGGAAGAGTCTGCGCTGGAACTGGTGTTTGGCAGCGAAGAAGCCATCGATTACCAGCGCGACGCCGGCGATGCCAATGAAGTTTTCGTGCCGCCCTACACCGGCACTGAAACCCGCCTGGACGACGCGCAGGGCATGARCGGCCTGAAGCAGCATCTTTACTACATGCCCTATGTGCGTGAGCTGCGCGACGGCGGCAAGGAGTATTTGCTGGTCACGACGGAAATTGTCCAGAGCGTGAACGGCGATGCAAGAAAACGAGGTATTCACGTCGATTTCGTCGTTGGAATACCTGTTGAGCAGGAACGGCTGGTCATTCAATGACCGCCGCACATCATCCACCACTGAAAGGAAAGCAAATGAGCAACTCGAATGGCTGGGCACTGACCGCACGACTGATCTCCAAGCATTTCGGCGCGCTGGGCGACCGCGTGTCCGAGGCCATTGCCAGCTTTGATCCGGAAACCGCGACCGAGGCCGATCGCGACCGTCTTGCCGACACCTTGCGTAGCGCCGCGCAGAAACTGGCCTCCGCCCGCGCTTCCTTCGACAAGGAGCGCAAGGATGTGATCCGCCTGCGCGAACTGATCGCCACCGACGAAAAAGCTGCCGGAACCTTGGGCGAGCGTCTGGCGGCCGGCCAGATCTCGGAAGCGACCATCAACCTGTTCTGCGACGAGCTGGAAGCCAACAAGAACCGCCTGCCGCAGGAAATCCAGGAGGAAGCCGATGCCCAGGCCTACATGGACGAGCTGCAAAAGATCGTCGATGCGCTGTCTCAGCAGTTGGCCGACTTCGACGCAGCTGCCAAAAAGGCGATGCAAGCCCTGGCTTCCGCCAGAGCGCAGCGCGATCTGCAATCCGTACGCGCCGAGCGCCAGGAGCAGTTGTCCAGTCTGGCCGGCATGCGCGGCAACACCAGCGCCTTGAACGCGCTGACCAAGCGTGCGCAGCAGATCTCGAACGAGGCCGAGGGCATGAAAATCGTGTCCGACATCGGCCAGCGCCCTTACGACCAGGCGGCCGAGATTGATGCCATCCGCAAGTCGGTGACCCAGCCGGGCGCCGGCAGCGAGTCCGCTCTGGAGCGGCTGAAGCGGCTGTCGGCTAACGCCGCGTAAGAAATGCGCAGCGGCGGATCAATGATCCGCCCTACGCTAAAATAGAGGCTGGCGCGTGCTGTGCGCGCCAGCCTTTATTTTTGGAAAGAATATGAAAGCGATCCCACCTGAAGAGTCCCTCATCGAGTACCCGAGCGACTTCCCGATCAAGGTGATGGGCCCGACTCACGACGCCTTTGCCCCCACCATCCTGGAAGTGGTGCTCAAGCATGACCCGACCTGCCACGAAGGCAAGATCGAAGCCCGCCCGTCCGCCAAGGGCAATTTCACCGGTCTGACCGTGACCGTGCGCGCTATCAGCCGCGAGCAGCTCGACGCACTCTACACCGAGCTGTCCGGCCACCCGATGGTGAAAATCGTCATGTAATCAGGGCTGGGCTTTCGCGATTTCGGCTTTCAGCCAGTCGCGGAAGGCCCGCACCTGAGGCTTGCCGTAGGCGCCCTGCGGACTGACGAGGTAATAGTTCTCCGGACAGGGTGCCGTAATATCAAACAGCCGGATCAGCTGTCCGGACGCGATCTCCTGCATCGCCACCACATGGCGCACCAGCGCCACCCCATCGCCGTCCACGGCTGAGCGGATCAGCATCGACAAATCCTCGTACAGCACGCCGCCGGATGGCTCCGCCAGCGGTAGTTTGGCCGCCTTGAACCAGGGCATCCAGGGTTCATCCGAGCGCAGCAGAACGGCGTTCGCCAGATCGCGTGGCTCGACAGGTAGCGATCCATGACGATAGTGTGGGCTCACTACGGGATAGTAGATCTCGCCCATCAAGCGCTCGGAAACCAGGCCCGGATAGCGTCCCTGACCGAAGCGGATGCCGACGTCGATGCCTTCCCGCACCAGATCCTGCAACTGGCTGCTGGCCTGCAAACTGACTTCGATATCCGGATGCTGCTCGATAAAAGCGCCCAGCCGCGGCGCCAGCCAGCGCGCCGCAAACGACGGAATGGACGTGACGGTCAGGCGCTGGATACTGTTTTCCGCCGGCCGCAGCGTTTCGGCGGCGCGGGCGATGTCATCCACCGCGCGGGCGATCGCCTCGGCGAAGCGCTTGCCGTCCGGTGTCACGCGCACTTGGCGGCCATTGCGGATGAAGAGTACGACGCCGAGTTCCTCCTCCAGCGCACGCACCTGGTGGCTGATCGCGCCGTGGGTCAGGCACAGCTCCTCCGCCGCGCGCGAAAAATTCTCATGCCGTGCTGCCGCCTCGAAGGCGCGCAGGGCGGAGAAATTCGGCAGGCGCGGCAGCTCGCTCATGTGTGAGAAAAATTAACAAGGACAACGAAAATATATCGTTTTGGCATGCACTGCTCAAGGCCTACCATGTGAATAAATCTACACTAGCCGGAGCCAGCCGTGAGCCTCAAACTGTATGTCGATAGCGAATTCACCAGTCCTTACGCGATCTCCGCCTTCGTCGCCTTGCGCGAAAAAGGTCTGG
The DNA here is from genome assembly GCF_052113985.1 of Pseudoduganella sp. RAF53_2. Lineage (NCBI taxonomy): Bacteria > Pseudomonadati > Pseudomonadota > Betaproteobacteria > Burkholderiales > Oxalobacteraceae > Pseudoduganella > Pseudoduganella sp. RAF53_2. The sequence continues at coordinate 14,096 of NZ_JBFRDW010000023.1, forward strand.
ATTTCGAACTGGAGACGGTGGACCTGACCACCGGACAGAACAAGGAGCTGGCATATACCGGCAAGGCGCTGACCGGCCGCGTCCCCTGCCTGGTGCACAACGAGTTCATGCTGACCGAGTCCAGCGCCATCGACGAATACCTGGACGAGATGTTCCCGGCGCCTGAATACAAGGCCCTGTACCCGGTTTTACCTCAGAAGCGCGCCATCGCCCGCCAGATCCAGGCCTGGATTCGCAGCGATTTGCAGGCATTGCGCGAAGAACGCAGCACTTACACGGTGTTTTACCGCCGTGCGGAGAAACCGCTTTCCAGCGAGGCGCAGGCGGCAGCGGACAAGCTGATCCGCCTGGCCGAGCAGGTGATCGACGGCCAGTACCTGTTCGGGCGCTGGTGTATCGCCGATATGGACCTGGCCATCATGCTCAGCCGCCTGGTCATGAATGGCGACCCGGTGCCGCAAAAGCTGAAGGATTACGTTGCCACCCAGTGGCAGCGGGATTCCCTGCAAGATTGGCTAAAGTACATCAACCTGCAGCCGGCTTGATAACAACCCCAAATCAAACCCAGGTGGCAGGCACGCCGTGCCTGCCACCAGTTTCTGCCTTGGGTTCAAGGAAACTGCTCAGTCATTAAGCAGAGGCAGGGCGCGCCAAGTATAATGGCGGGGCGTTTTCAACAACGAAATGTCCCGATGTCGATTCAGCCGGCGGTGATCCGCCACCTCGGCCACGCCGAATACGAGCCCACCTTCGCCGCCATGCGCGCCTTCACGGACGCGCGCCAGGCCGATACGCCCGACGAACTCTGGATCGTCGAGCACCCGCCCGTGTTCACGCTTGGCCTGGGCGCCGACAAGGGCCACCTGCTGGCTGGCGCTGCCCAGATTCCCACGGTGCAGACCGACCGCGGCGGCGAAGTGACCTATCACGGCCCTGGCCAGGTGGTGATTTACCTGATGATGGACCTGCGCCGCAACAAGCCGGGCGGCAAGCTGTTTGCCCGCCAGTTTGTGCACAAAATCGAGCAGGCGATTATCAATGTGCTGGCAGCGTATAATCTTGCCGGCGAGCGCATCGAAGGCGCGCCAGGCATCTACATCGCCGAGGGACCCAAAAAAGGCGCGAAAATCGCCGCCCTGGGCCTGAAGGTACGCGGCAATGGCTGCACCTACCACGGCGTTTCGCTGAATGTGGGGATGGACCTGTCCCCCTTCACCTGGATCAATCCCTGCGGTTATGCCGGCCTGGAAACGGTCGACATGCGCACGATGGGCGTGGAAGCGCCCCTGGCCGACGTGCAGGACGCGCTGGCCCAAGAGCTGGTGCGGCTGTTGGATGTCGCCGAAACTGAAACTACCTGAGAAGCAGCTATGACCTACAACCCAAGTGACAAGCAAAAAGGCGCCGACAAAACTTCGCGCATTCCCATCAAGATCATCCCGATCGAGCCGGTGGAGCGCCTGAAGAAGCCTGACTGGATTCGCGTTAAAGCTGCTTCCCAATCCTCGCGCTTCTTCGAGATCAAGGACATCCTGCGCGAAAACAAGCTGGTCACCGTGTGCGAAGAGGCAAGCTGCCCGAATATCGGCGAATGCTTCGGCAAGGGCACCGCGACCTTCATGATCATGGGCGACAAGTGCACSCGCCGCTGCCCGTTCTGCGACGTGGGCCACGGCCGTCCTGATCCGCTGGACGTGAATGAGCCGCAGAATCTGGCCAACACCATCGCCAAGCTGCGACTGAGCTACGTCGTGATTACTTCCGTTGACCGCGACGACCTGCGCGACGGCGGCGCCGGCCACTTCGTCGAGTGCATCACCAAGACCAAGGAACTGTCGCCGAAGACCCAGATCGAAGTGCTGGTGCCGGACTTCCGCGGCCGCCTGGAAAAAGCCCTGAACATCTTCGCCGACGGCCTGCCGGACGTGATGAACCACAACCTGGAAACCGTGCCGCGCCTGTACAAGGAAGCGCGTCCGGGTGCGGACTACCTGCACTCGCTGAAGCTGCTCAAGGACTTCAAGGCCATGTACCCGCACGTGAAGACCAAGTCCGGCCTGATGGTTGGCCTGGGCGAGACCGACGAAGAGATCCTGCAAGTGATGCGCGACATGCGCGAGCACGACATCGACATGCTGACCATCGGCCAGTACCTCGCACCGTCCAACAGCCACCTGCCGGTGCGCCGCTACGTGCACCCGGACGTGTTCAAGATGTTCGAAGAAGAAGCGTATAAAATGGGCTTCGCCCACGCCGCCGTCGGCGCCATGGTCCGCTCCTCCTACCACGCCGACGAGCAAGCCCACGGCTTGCTCGAACAAGCGTAATTTGACCTGCCTCACCCAGGGCCGCTTTTCTTGCGGCCCTGGCGTTGTCCTACCTCAAAATCCCCCCCCGCAGCTTAGACCGATACTGACCTTCCCAACTTTGTTGCGGAAGGAACGCATGATTGACGTCGATAAGTTCGCCAACGAGCTGCGGGCAAAGCGCAGGCGGCATCAGCAAAGGCCGATGCGCGAAGTTCATAGGCATTGCACTAGTCGCCGCTGGTGTACATACCCGCATGCACCTCGGTGAAGCCAGGAGTTGTGGACTTCTCATCTTCCAGCCAGCGAAGCATGGCAATCCTGCCGGACATATCCAGGGTTATGACGGCGTGCGCAGATGAGTCTGCGCCGCGGTTTTTACGCGAGCCGTTGTCAGGTCCGCGGTACGACAGTGCTGATGCGCTCGCTCGCGATCATGCCGATCGCCTCGTCCGGACATTTGGAGGCGAAAAAAAATTGCAGAAAAAACTGCGACAGCAGCATATCGTAGCCCGCAAGCTGCCCTCGGCACTAAGGCTGGTTTATTCGCCCATTCTTCACAACGCGACCGATAAAAATGCCGCCAATGCCCCAGCAGGCCGCGATCGGTAAAGCGGGTACTAGCCAGAAGACCCACTCGGCCGCCCCTGCCGCGTCGGCCGTATTGGCGCTCAGCATGGCAAGCAATCCGGGAGAAACAATGAGCAGCCATCCTCCAAGGCAACCCAGGGGATAACTTATCCAACGGTGCTTGATAAAGTATCCCGCGGCTATTCCGACGAGGAACGACAATAGATAGATGTGCCACAGACTCAGGTGCATGCGTGCCCTCCCATCGGGCCAGTTTACCAAAGGCCGGGATTGACAGAACTTGCAAATGAGAAGTATTATCATTCTCATTTGTTGTCAAGTTTGCGCCTAATCATGTCCCGTTCACGTTCCGCAGCTTCCGTCCTCCCGTTCAAACCATCCCTGATCGCCGCAGCAGTGGTGCTACTGGCCGCGCCGGCCGTGTACGCGCAGCAGGCTGAGGAGGCGCCGATGGAGTCGATTACGATCACCGGCAGCTGGCTCGGTTCGGGCTTGCAGAACAGCGTGAAGAGCTTCCCTGGCGCGCGCACGGTGCTGCAGAAGGAAGACATCGATAACTCCGGCGCCTCGACCATTGGCGACGTGCTGCGCCGTATTCCCGGCGTGCAGGCGACGGAAAACTCGGGCACCGCCGGCAGCGCGATTTCGCTGAACATCGGCGTGCGCGGTCTGACGGGACGCTACTCGCCGCGCTCGACTGTGCTGCTGGACGGCATTCCGCTGGCAGTGGCGCCTTACGGCCAGCCGCAGCTGTCCTTCGCGCCGGTCAGCCTGAACAATATCGAATCCGTGGATGTGGTGCGCGGCGGCGGCGCAGTGCGCTACGGCCCGCAGAACGTGGGCGGCATCATCAACTTCCGCAGCCGTTCCATTCCGGACGCGCCGGGCGTCGTCGGTGAAGCGACGGTGCGCTATGGCGACTTCAGCCAGGGCGGCCACAACACCCAGTACAGCGCCTTCCTGGCGGACCAGCTGGACAACGGCCTTGGCGTCGCCCTGATGTATTCCGGCATGAGCGGCGGCGAATGGCGTGTTGGCACCGATGAGAAGGTGAACGACTTCGCCTTCAAGTGGCGCTACAAGATCGACCAGCACAGCCAGGTGTACGGCAAGCTGAGCTACTACGATGTGAAGTCCTTTACGCCGGGCGGTCTGACGGTGGCGCAATACAACGCCGATCCATTCCAGAACACCCGTCCTACCGACTTCTGGAACGGCGACCGCAAGGGCGCCGACGTTGGCTATCWGAACACCATCTCGGCCACCCAGGAATTCGAGGTCAAGGCGTACTACAACGAGAGTTTCCGCCAGAGCTCCCTGATCAATGCGGCGAAAACCCAGATCACTGTGCAGCCGCGTAACTACCAGGTGCTCGGCATCGAACCGCGCTATACCCAGCGCTTCGCCACCGGCAACCTGACGCACGATGTGACCGCCGGCTACCGATTCCTGCGCGAGCGCGGCGACGACAATACCTTCATTCACACCGTAGCGGCCGATAAGGATGGTGCAACGACCTCCTTCGATAACAGCACCGACGCCCATTCCTTCTACGTGGACGATCGCATCGCCTACGGCAAGTGGCGCATCACGCCGGGCGTGCGTTTCGAGCGCATCAGCTCCGACCGCCTGGACGTGAGCGCCAAGTCCACCTTCAGCACGGACAACAACAAGGCGCTGCCATCGCTGAACATCGCTTACCTGGTCAACCCGGCGCTGACCGTGTTCACCAACTACACCACCTCGTTTGGTCCGGTGCAGAACATCCAGCTGAACTCTCAGACGGCGGCCAATCCGCTCAAGCCTGAGCTGGCCCGCACCTACGAAATCGGCGGCCGCTGGAAGAATGGCCAGATCAGCGCTGAGCTGACCGCCTTCCGCCTGAAGTTCGACAACCAGATTCTGCAGGTGACGGGCTCCAATCCGGCCGTATTCCAGAATATCGGCGCCACCAAGCACGATGGCGTGGAATCGGCGATCGACTACAGCTTTGATGAAGCGAGCGTGCTGGCGGGCCTGAACGTGTTCGCGAACTACACCTGGACCAAGGCGATCCAGGAGTCCGGCACCACGGCCGGTCTGGACGTGCCGTTCTACTCGCGTAATACGGACACCATCGGCGCGCRCTATGCCATCGGCGACTGGACGCTGAACCTGTCCAGCACCCACCAGAGCAAGCAGTATTCGGATCTGACCAATACCGTGACCGAAGCCGCCAACGCGGCGGCAGGCGTGATCCCTGGCTTCCGTCTGTGGAACGCACAAGTGAACTGGAAGATGCCGCGCATGTCGGGCTACGAAGTAATGCTTGGCGTCAATAATCTGGCGGACAAGCGCTATTTCACCCGTAACGTGGACGGCAATGCGGGACGCATGGTAGGTGCGCCACGCACAGCCTATGTGCAGCTGCGCGTGGCGTATTGATTGATTACTGGCGCTGCTCGCCGTAGCACAGGTCGTACAGTTCGGTACGCAGCGCAGTAAATTCAGGATTGATCTTCAGGTCGCTCATCGAGCCGGCGCCGCCGAAGTAGTGCAGAATCTCGCCTTTTGCCGCCGAGCAATCCATCACGCTGAGTGCGCGGGCGCGGCCAAGCAGGCGCGCCCAGTCGGTCTGGCGGTTGTTTTCGAGTAGGTCTTCCATGCGCTGCACGATGCTGGACAGCTGCTCTTTCTCGTTCATAGGTTGTTCTCCGTCAAGGCCCGCGCAGGGCCAAAAGTTGCGTGAATTCACCTTGTGAGCTTTGCCTGTCCGGGCCTTCCATCCTTGTGAGACGAAAGGCATGCGGCATTGCGCTAGTCTACCTTGTTTCGGCCGCGGCTTCCTCCACAAAATGAAAAGGTTGATATCATTCAACCTTTAGAAGGAGCAGCGCATGAATCCGGATTTCACCGCAGAGTACGCCAACAAATTCGCCAAGGGCACTCTGCCCGATCACCTCAACATCCGCATCACTGAAGTCGGCGAAGGACTCTGCACAGCGGACATGGAAATCTCCAGGTTCCACCTCGCTCCCAACGGTTTCCTGCACGC